>NZ_CALJRX010000025.1 GCF_937976265.1 uncultured Haemophilus sp. | reverse complement strand
ATGGGTCATTTGCGTAGTAATCCATTAGACACTCCTTTATTTACTGCACTTTCTTACTATGCTGGCACGCTGGCAACGTACAGTATTCAGCTTATTGTGGCATTAGAGAAATTTAAGCATAACACTGAATCGATTAAATGGGAAACCAATGAAAATGTTTTTGCCGATGTGATGGAAATTGTTAGACGTTATCAACCAATTAAAAATAAAGGTGGAAAAAGTGAAAGTTAATGTTAAATGCCCGAAATGCGGTTCAGAAAATATCTATGTGCGAACCTCAGAAAGATTATCAAAGCTAACTACGCAAACATTTGGCTATTGCAGTGGCTGTCGTGAATGTCGTTTTAAAGTGATTAGTGAGATTGTCGAAGTTGAAACCGCAAGCTTTGAAACTAATCAGCAAGCCATGTTAGGCAATAAGCCATTAGACGAGACGGACACTCGACAAGTCGAAATTCCAACCGATTAATTATTAATTTTTCAATATTAATTTAAAGCCAGTCGTTTGAAGAAATTCATGCGACAGGATTTTTGCAACCAAAATTTAGGGAGAACCAGAAAATGAGCAACAAAAAATACACCTACGACAACGGCAGAACACGCAAAGACCGTGTGAATGTGTATCAGTTAGAAAAACGTGTAAAGGCGTTAGAAGTGCAGAACCAAGCGATTAAACGTCATCTGCAACATCAAATCGGCTTAAACCAACAACAAGTGCTATTGAATGAAAGTCTTCACGACCGTGTGGCACTGCTTGAAAAAGCCAGTTGGAGCAAGCAAGGGATGTTTGGCCGTTGGTTAAGTTGGGTGCAAGGCAAATAAACAAGGGGGCGTGTGATGTACGTTTCAGGCAAAGAAAGTGCGGCGGCAAAATTCTGCAAAGAAAATCAAATTGCGGTTGAGCCTGTGCAAAGTTGGGGCGATTGCCGCCATGTGATCGGCAAAAGTCGCTATCGCGTGGAATACGCTTTCAGCAACCTTTCACAAGGCGAAAGAGAAATCTTGTTGGCAATGGCAGAACTCGACATCAATGATTTAGTGAGTACCACATTTTCAGGCGAGAAACTACACCACTACACCGAAAACGGACAACGCAAAATCGCCAAGGCGTTTCGCAAAGTGCGGTTGATTTCGGGGATGTTTCCGAAAGGCATTACCGAACGCGAATTCACATTGATTGATAAAGCATTGAATTAGGGGGAAGTATGGCAACCGTGATTTTAAGCCGTGGCGCATTGAGCATTGTGGCAAAGGAATATTACCAAAAACTCGATAAGGCACAGGAAAAATTATTCGCTTACATCTATCACTTAGACAAAGGCGATGAAGAACAAGCAAGACAAGCATTTAACGAATTTATTGAAAACGGCGATTTAGCGACAAAAGCTCGCCAAATCTTTTTACAAAAATACAGCGATTGGGCGCAATGGCAAGCCAATCCACGGAGAAAAACAGCATGAGAACAAAATTTATCGCCTTTAGAACGGCAAGCGAAACCGCCGCAGAAGCAGAACGCGCAAAACAATATTTAAAAGCCGCACAGTTTTGGCGGAAAGCCTATCAGTTGGCACCAAGTACACTGGATGAAGATTGGTGCTTTGCACGTGCAGATCATTGTTTTAAAGCCGCCATTGATACAGGCGCAATCAAGGTAAGAAAAAGCAGACAGTTAGATTTCAAGGATTTTTTGGAGAAAGGCAATGAGTGATTTTTTCATTGGATTAGCGGTGGTGATGTTGGGCTGTTTTATGGCCGCCGCCTTATTAGATGTCGCCTTGTGTTGGTTGGCAAATTGGATAAGCAAACACTTTTAAGGAGAAAACAAAATGAGTACTGATATTTACATCAATTTAGATTGCGGCGCGGAATTGCAAATTACCAAGATTGGTGACCGCTTTCAAGTGTTAGAAATCGTGGCAGATAGTGACGGTTGGCGAAAACAAAAAGCAAGAGTGATTGGGCGATTACATAACACCATCATTGGCGCCGTGAATGAAGTCCGAAACTTTGCCTTAGCACAATATGAAGTGCTTTCACTCACGGAAATGGAAAGTGCGATTAACTCAACCAATCAAGCCATTAAAGATTACTTTGATCAACACAACGAATATTTAGCCAACTTACAAAGAGCATAGAAATAACATGATGAACTGGGAGCAACAACGAGACAATAACATCGCTAAACGTGATTTAGCGATGGAAGAAGCTCGTTTGGCAAGAATGGAAAGTGCGGTTAAAACTGGCCGCACTTTAGACTTGCCACAAGCAACAGCCGCACAAATTGAACTGTTTGCAGTTGCTCCGAATCATTTTGATTATGTTGAAAAACTGCTTTCAGATTTACCGCGCAAACGCCAACGTGAACACTTCCGCAATGTGTGGTTGCGTGCTTATCGCAGTGTGAAAGATGATGGGTCAATTAGTTTTAGCTTAGGCAATAAACAAGCCCGCATTGCAAACACAACCTTGCGTGATGTGTTGACCAATCGTTTGGAAGCCGTTTTTGAGCAATATCGCATTTCTGTTTCGTGGTTGCTTGAACGCAAACGCTATTCCGCCAATTTGGCCATGCAAAAGCCTGTGGATAATCAAGGCTTGCATTTTTATCTATTAGGCGAGCGCCAGTTAAAAGAAATCGCCTGCAAACTCGCCTTGCACTTCAACGGATTGCAAAGCGATTTTGTGGAAGATTGTGCCAATCAAAAAGCCGTTGGGCTATTAAGTGCGGTCGATTTTTCCCGTTTAAGCAGTGAACTGCACCGCCTTTGTGCCGATGTTTGCAAAAACATTGGCTTTCCACTTAAAAGCCAACACCGCATCGAAGAAGGTAAACGCCTTTCTGTGCAACAACAAGAAGGCGAATTGTTGCGTGTGGTATGCGAAAAATACTGGTTTCGCACATTACGCAGCACGCAAAAACGCCTTATCGAGCATTTGGCGATTGGTTGCGGTGAAGTGTCGGCAAAAGTGAGCCCGTACATTTCAACCGGTGCATTGCGCGATTATCGAAATCAGCAAAAAGCCAATCTTGAGTATTTAAAACAGATGATTATTGAAAACATTGACGATCCATCCGAACAGGTGGAATTGATGGCAATGTGGCAAAAATCGTCCGGTAATCCCGCCATCCGTTTCAATGAGATGATGAACCGCTTGCGTGGCGTGGACGAATGGGCAACGGAGAAAGACTATGTGTCATTATTCCTTACTATGACCGCCCCTTCATCTTTCCATGCGACACACAACAACGGCACAAACAACAAGAAATGGAAAGGTGCAGACCCACGCACAACGCACGCTTATTTAAGCAAGAATTGGGCGCAGTTGCGTGCCTTGTTTGCTAAGCGTGGCATCGGCTTTTTCGGTATGCGTGGCGTTGAGCCGCACCATGACGCCACACCACACTGGCACTTGCTTGTGTATGTGAAAGCGGAAGATAAAGAGGAAGTGATCCGTTTATTTAAATCAAAAGCCTTAGAGTTAGATGGCGATGAATTTGGGGCGAAAAAACACCGTTGCCGTGTTGATGAAATTGACCCTGCAAAAGGTTCTGCCGTTTCTTATATTGCAAAATACATTGCCAAAAATATTTATGCGGGCAATCAGAAAGACGAAACATCGGACGAAGTGGAAGGCTTGAAACTTGACGAAAACGTGCAACGTGTGCGTGCGTGGGCGAACCTTTGGGGCATTCACCAATTCCAGTTTTACGGCAACCCGCCAATTTCTGTGTGGCGTGAATTACGCAAATTAGAAAAATGGCAGTTAGATGATGTCGATGATAAGACCATTGCAGACGCGCAAGCCGTTTGTGATGTGGCTTGTTTTGCAAGCTATTTAGAGTTGCAAGGGGGCGCAATGGCTAAACGTGAAGATCAGCCGTTATGCGTGGAATATGAAGAAAGCGAGCCGAACCAATACGGCGAAAAAAGAAAGAAAATTGTGGGGGTGAAAAATCGTTTCAGTTTAGCAAGTATCAGAACAAAACTTAAAAATTGGGTTATCAAAAAAGGCACAGTGGCAGATGTTGCAACTGATGCCAATGCGGAGACCACCGAAACAAACAAGGAGCGTAGCGACGCTTGGACTTGTGTCAGTAACTGTAACCGTTCAGAAATTGAACAAAAGGTAAAAAATGCACTTTTACCTGTCGGTTTTATGATTAATCGTTCACAAATTGATCTATTAATCAAACATAAACGGTTACGGCTTAATGACTTTCAGTGGATTTGTTATGAAAACGACAACGTTTTCATTAAAGAAGAAAAAATACCGCTCTTTTCTGTGAAAAAATTTAGTCAGAAAGTGACTGGATTTTGGGAAAGATTGGGTAAAATGTAGGTGAATTATGAGAAAAATTATTCAAATTTTAGCGCACGATCATTCGGTAAAAGATGATGATAGACCTTATCCGCATATATTATATGGGCTTTGTGATGATGGTTCTGTTTGGTGGATTGAGGCAGATAAAGATGGTCGAAGTGAATTCTATCATGATAAACCACAATGGCAGAGATTAGCGGATATTCCGCAGGATTGATTATGGTGGTGTTTATGAGAAAGAAAATTGACAATATGATTGAACCTATTTTATTAGATTTATTTAATTCATTTGACTATGGTGGTCGTTATTCTATTAGGGAAATAAAATTTATCTTAGAGGAATTTTTCAA
>NZ_CALJRX010000024.1 GCF_937976265.1 uncultured Haemophilus sp. | reverse complement strand
AACCAAATAAGGTGAAGTTTAGTGCTTTTTCGATTAATTTCGGCATTTTGTTGGCGTCGTTGTTCAAGTTTTTGTTTGTAAATTTCAAGATCTTCTTCTTTAAAAGAAAACCCACAATTTGGACAAAATTGGGCAGATTCGCTGATTTTTTTACGACATTCAGGGCAGCGGGTGAGAGCCATTAATGATCCTTTTTTAATTATTTGAATTCATGAGCTTATTGTAAGTGAAAAAAGCGTAATGATAAACGTGACATGGATCACAAAATTGAAACAATGTAAAAATTAAAATTTTGATTTTGATGATTTTCACTTAGAATACCGCCGACGAAGTCTAGTATATGACTAAATTTCGGTATTCATTTATTCCTGAGGAGTATTTTTTATGTTGTGGTTTTTCTTCTGCGTGGCGTTATTGCTTGCAGGTTATTTCTTTTATAGTCGTGTAATTGAGCGCATTTTTGTGATCAATCCAAACCGTAAAACGCCAGCTTATACAATGAATGATGGCGTTGACTATATGCCAATGTCTAAAACTAAGATTTGGTTAATTCAATTATTAAACATTGCTGGTACAGGTCCAATCTTTGGTCCAATTCTTGGTGCGTTATACGGACCAGTTGCTATGCTTTGGATCGTAGTGGGTTGTATCTTTGCTGGTGCGGTACACGATTATTTCTGCGGAATGTTAAGTGTGCGTAATGGTGGGGCATCTATGCCAAACCTTGCAGGTAAATACTTAGGTCGTCCAGTTAAAGCATTTATTAACATCTTAGCTGTTGTACTTTTATTATTAGTGGGCGTGGTATTCGTTGCGAGTCCTGCTCAATTAATGGGTACAATTACAATGGACGTATTCGGTGCTGCATCAAGTAGCATTTCTATTAGCAATGCGGAAGAAATCCATCAAGCAGCTGAAGCGGGTGGTATTACCGTTTGGGGTATGGATAAAGCGACGGTTATCAGTGTTTGGACTGCGATTATCTTCATTTACTATATTCTTGCGACATTACTTCCAGTTGATAAAATCATCGGTCGTATCTACCCATTCTTCGGTGCATTATTGCTCTTTATGTCTGTAGGTATGGTATATGGTTTAGTCAGTGCAGATCTTAGCTCAGCAGACCCAATTTCTTTCTATCGTTCTGTGGACGGTATGTCTTTTGAGAAATTCTTCCAAAACTTTGAAACCCGTGGGGATTTACCATTATGGCCACTCTTGTTCTTAACCATCTCTTGTGGTGCATTATCCGGTTTCCATGCGACACAAAGCCCGTTAATGGCTCGCTGTACTCAAAATGAAAAAGAAGGCCGCTTCATTTTCTACGGTGCGATGATTGGTGAAGGTGTAATAGCTTTAGTATGGTGTGCGGTTGGTTTAAGTTTCTATGATTCTTTACCAGACTTATTAGCTGCAATTAAAGCAGGGTCACCTTCTAAAGTGGTTTATGATTCTTCTATCCACTTCTTAGGTCTTGTTGGTGGTATTTTTGCAGTGTTAGGTGTGGTTGTTCTTCCTATTACATCAGGCGATACAGCATTCCGTGCAGCACGTCTTATTATTGCAGAATTCTTCAACTTAGAACAAAAAACCTTAGCTAAACGTTTAATGATTGCTGTTCCATTGTTTACGCTTGGTTTTATCGTATCAAAAGTGGATTTCTCTATCTTATGGCGTTACTTCACTTGGGCGAACCAAACCACAGCGATGGTAATGTTATGGACTGCAGCCGCATACTTATACCGTTATAATAAATTCCACTGGGTATGTACAATTCCTGCGGTATTTATCAGTACAGTATGTTTCACTTACCTTGTATACAACAAAATCGGTTTCGGTTTAGACTATCAATTGTCTGTTTATATCGGCTTAGGTTTAACAGCACTTTGTTTAGTATTATTCTTCACACAGCTTAAACCATTAGGTGCACGTGACGAAGAAGCTTATGTAAATAACTAGTCAAATTGAGTTAAAAATTGAAAAACCGTTTGAGGAAAACCTCAAACGGTTTTTTTGTTTATTTTATTACCAAAATTTACCAATCTTTACGTTTTAATTGCTTGCAAGTTAAGTCTACAACCGATAAACTTAAACAAAGTGGTGAAAAGTGGAATTTTGTGGAAAATTCTGCTAATTTTTCTAAAAATAAACGTTTAAAGGTAGAAAAATGTTTCGTGGTGCAGCAGCGGTAAATTTAGATGCGAAGGGTCGTGTAGCGATTCCTACGCGTTATCGTGCTGAAATCATGGAAAAGAACCAGGGGCAAATGGTTTGTACCGTTGATATTCGTCAGCCTTGTTTATTGCTTTATCCTTTAGATGAATGGGAAAAAATCGAACAAAAACTACTTTCACTTTCCAACTTTGACCCAAATCAACGACGCTTACAACGTGTAATGCTTGGTTATGCCACCGAATGTGAAATGGATGCGCAAGGTCGTATCTTATTAAGTGGTCCATTACGTCAACACGCAAAATTAGAAAAAGGCTTAATGTTGGTAGGGCAGTTGAACAAATTTGAAATTTGGAGCGATACTGAATGGTACGCACAAATTGATGAAGATATCGAAATTGGCTCAAGTGCTGAATTCGGTGCTTCTGAAGAACTAAAAATGCTGTCATTATAGAACAGCAGCACTAGCAGGATAAGCGGTGCTTGCACCGCTCTATCTTCTCTTTATCGATTTTAATTTAACGTTTACTTTTTACTTATGACTATGCAAAATTCCTTTTCTGCACCTGAACATATCACGGTTTTGCTTCACGAAGCGGTGAATGGCTTGGCATTGAAAGAAAACGGAATTTATATCGATGGTACCTTTGGTCGTGGTGGTCATTCTCGTCTAATTCTCTCCCAGCTTTCTGAAAATGGTCGTTTAATTGCTATTGATCGCGATCCCCGTGCGATTGCTGAAGCTGAAAAAATTCAAGACCCTCGTTTTCATATTGAACATAATAGCTTTTCTCACATTCCAGACATCTGTCAAAAACTCGATTTAGTTGGTAAAATTGACGGCATTTTGCTGGATTTAGGGGTGTCGTCTCCACAGCTTGATGAAGCAGAGCGTGGTTTCAGTTTTATGAAAGATGGCCCGTTAGATATGCGCATGGATACCACACAAGGTTTATCAGCGGCAGAGTGGCTAAAACAAGTATCTGTTGATGATTTAACTTGGGTGTTAAAAACCTTTGGTGAAGAGCGTTTTGCAAAACGAATTGCTACTGCCATCGTAGAATTCAATAAAAGTGCGGTCAAAAATGGCACAGAATGTTTAAGTCGTACTTCTCAGCT
>NZ_CALJRX010000023.1 GCF_937976265.1 uncultured Haemophilus sp. | reverse complement strand
TCCAACCACTCGATTTAGGCTTCACAATTTGCTCAAATTGCTCGTCCAACAACTCCCCTTCTAAAGGTTCGTTATCGATGATTGTTTCAACATTATAAAATTCCTGCTTAGGCAGAATTTCTTCCTCTTCTGGTTGTTGAGATTGTGTAAAAATTTGTTTTGTCATTTTGTATCGATGAATAATAAATATGAGTAAATTCTAATGCAAAATGATGATAATCTCACCTTAATATTGAATTAATTTGTAGGCAAAATGAGAGAAATAGCTGAAACAAAACAAGAAATTTTGCATTCACCACAGCCATTACATAGATCAGGAACTAATGATAAATCGGCGCGAATAGCCTTTTGAGTACAACTTTCTCGACAAACATCACAAGGCTGCCCTTGATGTGCAATACACTCTTTACCAAATTCTGGACGAAGCCCTGTATCAGCTGAAAAATAGGGATAAAGAGCATGTGTTTGACATGCCTCTGCACATTTTCCACAGAGATCACAAGCCATATACTCAATATCTAATTCAGCTTTGTTGTGCACAAGACGCAATAAATTATTGGGGCAGGCTGAAACACAATCATCACAGCCATTACAAACAGCCAAAAACAAATCTTCTCGAGCTGAAAATGGCGGTCGATGAACTTTACGGATTTGCTCTTCTGGTGGCAACTCCGTTGCACCAAGCACTCCTCTAAATAACCCACGCCGAGATATATGATGATGCGTTAAATATGCTTGATAATAAGCTTCGTCTTTACAATTTGTACTCATAGCATTAACGATAAAAACGAACGTCTGGAACCGAAAGACTTAATTTCTGTTTCCAGTCATTGAGTGTAATTAAGGTAAGTTGCGCTAAGCCTTGATAAAACGGATGATTTTCAACATTCGCCAACTTAGTGAGAAAGTGTGGCGCCCAGGTCAATAAATGTTGGCTTAAAAACTCGACTAATAAGTGTGCTCGAGTTTCTGCAAGATATGCCGCCAACATCAGCATTAAGCCGATATGATCTTCTGGTTCATCTTGCTGTGCTTGAAAAGCAATTTGATGACGTTTTAAAAAATCACGTAATGCCAATAATGAATTTCCAAAAATTACACATTCAGGATCAAGATAAACCGATCCCCAAGGTGGCGCGACCAATTCATTTGGGCCAATAAAGAGGTTTTGATATTGCTCTGTAAGGTCTTGTGTTAAACCTTGATTGATAAGTGCGGTAATTTTTCTGCATGCTTTTTCTTCCAACGGAATTTCCCATTCTTCCATCCAAGTCGGTTGACGAAAGAAATCTAAAACACCGGCAATACGAGAATCACTAGGTTCATAATAAAAGGATGCCCCCAGCAAACGTCCGTAAAGGGTAATTTGTTGAAACGTGTTTTGCATAAAATCTCCGAAAATCTAACCGCACTTATTTAGATATTAGCTACCAATCGCCATACCATATGTCATGTGTAATCCATAAAATAACGCACGACCAATGCCTTCAGCAACAAAAGTTAAAATAACTCCACCCCATAATAAACCCGCATTTTTAGCACGGAAGAATAGGAATGATACAATAGCTAATAAACATAAACGTACAGCTGTCATCACCGCATAATCTGGCACGAGAGCTGCTGCATTTTGGATCGCACTATGAATACCTTGTAAACGAAAGCCTTGATATATACAAACCACGGCGGCACATAACACTGCAAGGGCAAATAAACCCGGCACAAAGTTAAGTTGATAGTTTCGTTGTTTATTTGGCATTAAAAGCGCATAAGCTAAAGCCAAACCGCCTAATGCCACGGTGAGATAGAATAACCAAGAAGTCAGGACGGTATTCCAAGTCGGTACACTGACAATATGATAAACCTGATTCATCATATACATAAAACAAAGCCCAACAAGTGTGGTCAAAATTCTCCACACATTTCCAAGGAAAGCGGGCATTTTACCTAAAATAGCAATCAGCCAATATAACCCAGCCAAACCAAAGAATACTGCACCTAAGGCAATTTCGTTACTCATCATCGATTCGCCGACACGATTAAGTGAGTTAAACGCCCGCACTGGCGTTCCCAAATGCATGACCGAAGCGATAAAACCTAAACCTAAAATAGCCAAAATCACAAACATCGCTTTATGAATATAGGATTGGCTTTTCTCATTTTTTTCATCCAATAGCACGAAAGTAAAAACAAGCCAAGCTCCGACCGCACTTTGAGCTAATACTGTGAAAAAAACTAATGGGAGTTCATGTAATCCAGCGTTCATCTTACACCTCTCTTGGATTGCCTAAGAATCCGCTTGTGTAGCCACTTGGACGGGAGTTTTTGTTTGGTTTCACCACTAAATTAGGATGCGTAATTTCTGCTGGCGGTAATGGTGCAATAGAAGCCTGCTCACCATATTTAGCTCGTAACTCATCAATTGGTGCAAAATCAAGTGCTCGCAATGGACAAGCATCCACACAGATTGGTTTTTGTCCAGCTTTCACACGAGAATAACATCCATCACATTTTGTCATATGACCTTTTTGTGCATCATATTGCGGCGCATCATAAGGACATGCCATATGACAATAACGGCAACCCATACAAGTTTCTTCATTGACAATCACAAAACCATCTTCATTTTTGTGCATCGCCCCAGTTGGACAAACTGCTGTACAAGCAGGATTTGCACAATGGTTACAAGAGATAGACATATAATAAGCAAACACATCTTGATGCCAACATCCATCTGATTGTTGATTCCA
>NZ_CALJRX010000022.1 GCF_937976265.1 uncultured Haemophilus sp. | reverse complement strand
GGCTTGCAACATAAGTGGTTTCATCACCATTACCGTAACCTTTTCCGTAATTACCGCCTACAGTAATACCTGCTGCTACGCCATTGCTGACTTTAATAGCAACACCAGCATTAAAACCACTTGACTTGTTGGTGCTACGCTCTTGATGGTTTTGTTCTGCTGCTTTGATGTTTACTTGATTATCTGCCATCAAAGTCGTGCCTTGTTTACCAGAAATATCCGAACCCTCAATATTAATGTCAGAATCCTTTCCGGCACCCGTTGCCACAATATTCACTTTACCGCCCGAATTAACTTGAGATTTGGCAGCTGTTTTCCCTTCAGTATGAGTGTGAGATTCGCTCTTCTGTTGGCCATAAGTGATTTGTACACCGATCAAGGAGTCGACATTCCCTTCACCATTCATAAAATCTTTGACATCGGTTACAGCTTTTGTTCCAGATTGATAGGCACGATAAGCCTCAAAACCAGCATTAGCTGCCGCCATAGTATTCACTCGGTCATGTTTACTATCACCAACTTGTTTAGTGGATTCGATAGCCCCTTGTACTGCCTGAAGTGCAGAAATAATAGGGGAGGTAATAGCAATAGTTAAACCTTTTTGTTCAAAGGTTTGTTTCATATTGGTTTCATATTTATCGTCTGCCGCTTTAATATCGGCTTTTTTTGCCAGAATATTTACATCACCTTTAATAGCACTCACTATACTTGCTGTCTGAGTATATGCATTCTCTGCAACCATTGTGGTATTGTTATTAAGACTTCCAACTTGGCTGCCGCTAGCATAAAGGCGAGTTTGATCATTTTCTAAGGTTTGTTTTTGCTTGCCGATCGTAAAACCAATCCCTCCACCCAATAAACCGGATTTTTTAGTCATTGAAAAATCTTCTGAATACACCCGGTTTTCAGCTTCTTTTATATCAATATTTTTTCCTGCAACTGTTAATCCACTTTCTGCTACTACATTCGAACCTTGTACAGAAATATTGCCATCGGATTGTATACGAATTTTATTCGCATCCAGGGTCGAACCTTGAGCAAGATCATAATCATGCTCATGTTTAATTACTCTTGTTACTTTACTTAGCCCCTTATCTACAGTTTTCACACCACTGCTTAACTGTTCTTTATTACGCGCCTCTTTAATTTCAATATCGCCTTTTGAAGCAATCAGTGTATTACCATCAGTATGTACATCATTGCCAACAATACTCACCTTCTCACCACCAATGTAATTAACATTGCCGCCAACATTCAGTTGATTGCCTACCTGCATCTCTTGGTCTAAACGATAATACTTGTCACCAGAACCATAATGCTCTTTATTATGGGTATCTAATGCGCCTAGCTCTAATTTACCCTTCGCATTAAATACCGCATCACCAGCAATATTGGCTTTCGCGCCTTTTACCGTAATATCTTCATCAGCATAAATTTGTACCTCTCCCTCTTTATTGGTGAGATTAATCTCTGCTGCTTTACCAATTGTTTTTTGGTGGAATTTGCCATCATCTTGAGTTTCAGAAACGCTTCCCTCAATTTGAACTTTTTTCGCTTGAGCAAGAATGGCATCTTTTCCTTCAATCACACCACCAATATTTTTAAGGGTATTTTCTGCCTGTAAGAGTACAACATCACCCTGTACACGTCCTTTGTCATTCGTGATGTTCTCTGCATTAATGCTAACGCCTTCATTCCCTAAAATAGTGCCGCTATTCTCAACTTGTTGAATACCATTAATAACGACCTTATTCGCCGAAATAATCGCCCCTTCACCATTCACTTTAACATTGCGTGGCGCTAAATAAACTTTTGGTGCTAATACTGAAACCTTCTGACCATTTGGTAAAACGGTTTCCTGTTTCTCAAACCACACCAAATCAGAGGTTAGCTCTTTCATCTGAGCTTCAGTTAAAGCAACTCCCGGTACTAACTGCCATTTTTTCGCATAAAGTACCCCATTATCCATCAAGGTTTTATATTGAGCATAATCGTTATCATAACCATCTAAGAAACGTTTACCCGTTAATTGGTTAATCTGCTCATTGATTAAACGCTGTTCGTAATATCCATCCCCTAAGCGTTTTAAGAGATTTTGTGGATCATTTTTCAATGCATTAAACATATAATCGCTACTTAACCAAGTGCGTTTATCTGCAAACTGTGGATCGGTTTCGACCACATAATGACTTTGTGGATCTTGATTAATTTTATATAAGCTCGCATTAGGTAAACGGACTGCATTATTCACCGCACCGACAGCCTCCGCCTCATTACGCGCACCAATAGTAGACTGAGAGCTCGCCTCTTTCACCGCAGCTAAATCACCAATGTTATTTTTCACCACATTGAAATTAAAATACTCGGTAGCATGCTCGTGATGATAACCCTCTTGCCATTCCGTTTTATGACCATAACGTCGTTTAGCCCAGTTTTTATCTCTATAAGAAAGTAATTGACCATACTTCCCGTCATCTACTTGATGAATTTCCCCAATCTTATCTTCATTGATAAGCTTAGTCGCACCTGCAACTAAATCTTTATGGTTTGGATTAGTAGATACCGCACTGTCACCCAAATAAAGGGTTTTACCTACTAATAATTTACTATATTGGTTTTTTAAATCATCACCAGAAAGAGAAAGATTGCCACCAATTAAGATTTTACCTGGGTCTTGACTATCGATACGGTCAGTTTTTGTGGTACGTGTATATTCCCATTTATGCCAATCATCTTGATTAAGGCGAGGACGTCCATCATTAAAATTAAACCAGGCATTACGGCTTTTTCTGTTCCAATCAATTTCACCTACGCCATTAGGCCCAGTACGATAGCGAGTACTATCCTTATGCAAAGCGTATTCAGTAAAGCCTTCATAAGAAGTGTCAACACCAAGAGTCAGATGTAAATCTGTATTCAATAATTTCGCTGTGTTAATTTTTCCATCACCTAACGCTTCAATAGTTGCACTACCATTAAAGATTTCACCGGCTTTGCCTACTGCTTTACCTTGTTCATCAAGCTGGCCGCCAATCGCAAGATCGCCTAAACTTAAAACCAAACTATGATCTAAGTTTTTCATCTTATCCACACCTAAATCTAGGCGTTCACGTGCAGCAATAGTGGCAGAAGAATCACCTTCTTTATCGTTAGTCAGATTTTTACTAGCAATGGACAAATGATTACCGTAGAGTCGTCCAGTACCAAGGTTGTTGAGAGACTCTGCGTCAATACGGTTTTTAACCCCATCAATTAAACCGCGGTTGGTTAATTGACTAGTGACAATATGGGTAACTTGAGAAGCGATTTCGCTACCATCCGGATTATCAATTTCTGCCGCTTTAACAGTCACACCTTGTCCTGTGCGTAACTGGGTTTTATTGGTAAACTTACCGTCAGTAGAGAATTGTAAATGTCCATCTACTTGGAACGCTTTATTTAAAGTAAAGCTCTCTTTCAGCGCAATATCAGCATCACCAGTAGAACTAATTTGACCTTCATTCTCGAGTTTTTTCGCGGTTATGGCGAGTTTTTCTCCAGCATGTATACGCCCTCCATTGTTATCAATACGAGCCGTATTTTTATCCCCTTTAATGTGAAGCTCACCATCAGATAAAATTTCTCCTTGTTGGTTAACTAATTTATCAGTCAGAGAAATATCCGCTTTTTGGGAGACATAAATACCGCCTTGCTGATTTGTTAGATTATCAGCTTGTAACTCAAGAGCCGTTGCTTTTATTCCCTGCTCATTTTGACCATTCGATTTAGTACCACTGTTATCTAAGTTTTTCGCTTTAATTGATACTTTCTCAGAGGCAACAATTAAAGAGCCTTTATCCGATTGCTTGCGGTTATCCACGTTATTTGCGTTAAGCTGAACTTGTTTACCCGCAATCACACCCTGTTTGTTATCAATATTTTGAGCATTAAGTTGTGTCTGAGCTTTAGCATAAACGGTGCCACGGTTCTCAATATTCTTTTTCGCATTGAGTTGGGCATTTTCGCTACCACCAATAAAGCCTTCATTGACAATCTTACCTTGGCTATCGATTTTTACGCTTCCAGCAGATGCACCAATATGTCCCGCATTGCGTACACCAAGGCCTTGGCCGTTATCCACTAAATGGATTTTCTCCGCATACATCCCACCCAATTGGCTTACATCCACACTGTAGCTTTGGTTTTCGCCTTGGGTATCAGAAGTGCGGTCAGTGTTGTCGGTGTTTTTATCACCTACGTAAACAACTGAATCATTGGTGCGGTCAACGTTGTTTTTACCCGTGATAACTTTAATGCCTTTCTTCGACCAAACCCCACCTTTGATTTCCGCTTTCTCAGCGATAATATCGGTGTAATCAGATTGGCTGTTATCCATCCCTTTTTGGCCAACAGTCACCTTACCGCCTTTTACGCGATAGCCTTTCAACTCGCCATTTTCTACATCAGCCTTACCGGTTGTCAGCGTGGTACGCCCCGCATTAATCACACCACAGCCATCACATTGGATACCACTTGGGTTAGCAATAACGACATCTGCTTTTTTGCCTGCGACTTCTACATAACCTTTTAAACGGCTTGGGTTTGCGGAGTTTACCTCGTTAAGAATGACTTTCGCTTCACCGCGAGCAAGATTCGGGTTACCTTGCACCCAACCCGCCATTTGCGTTTGTGCTGCTTTACGGGCATTGTTTAGCACAGCGCCTTTCTCTGCCACATCAAATTGTGAATATTGGTTACGTGATACGCCACCTGCACTTGGTGTCTGAATATTTACTTGCGGTAAACCATTGCCGGTTTGAAGTACTGTAGGCTGTTGATTGCCCGGTGCAGATTTATCAGCACGAATTGCCATATCTTCTGCATGAGCAGAAGGCGCTAAAAAGACAAAGCCTAATGCCAACATTAAGCTAAAATGAATGGAATTAAGTGAAAGTGCGGTTGAAAATAGCCCTGTTTTTTCTTGTTCTGAGCTCACATTTTCACTTTGTGCTTTACCTTGAGATTTTGCCAGCTCAGAGACCACGACAAGCTGGTTTAATACACGGCTAAAAATCACTTTATAATGACGTTTATTCATTTTTTAATTTCCTTTAAAGTTTTAAATTCTGTTTGGTTTTAATCAATTTATTCATCTAAAAGCGTGAGCATTAAAAACGGTAGCTCACATTAAATCCGGTTGTCACATGGCTGGTTCTAAATCCTTCCGGTTTTTTAATTGGAACACCCACAAAATAATCATAGTTAATGCCCCATAGTTTGCCGCGAAGTCCAATTACTCCCCCCATTAAGCTATCACCAATTTGAAGCTCTTCTTGGCTAGAACGCACTTTACCTCGGTCAATCCCTAAATAAAGCTCATGTCCCTTATTCGCGATATCCCAACCAAGCTCATTTCGCCAGAGCCAACCTTTTTCACCGGAAAGCGATAGCTCGCCATCAAATCCGCGTACGGTATAACGACCACCAATACTAAATTTATCTTGTTGTGTTAAAGGTGTGCCGTTCCACTGTCCATTCCAGCTGGTGTTAAAGCGGAAAGGTTGATTGCCGATAGTGAAAGGATAGGTAAAATCAACGCCTGCAGTAAAAATCTGCATGCGGGAAGTGCCTTCACCAAACGCTTCTTCCGGAGCGGGTAAGGATTTATTCCCACCCGTACCACGTTTATAGTTCGCAAAAAGTTGTAACACAGTTTCACCAATGTATTGAGTGTGATTTAAGCCCACTTCCCAACCTGCTGTTCGACGACGTTGTACTTCAATTTCGGTGTCATTGATGTAGTTATGGGATTTTTTCGTCCATAACGCGGCATTCACATAGGTTTTATAAAGACTTCCACGAGATAATAAGCGACTTAAATTCGCTTTCATTTGTTGGCTTTCACCTGAATAGGTGTAAGACTCAAATGCGCCCGCGACCGTTTGGTGATAAGAATATTTTGAACCGGAAAGGGTTAAAAGATAGTTCTTCCAAGGAATAGAGTAATAGAGACTAACATTTTTGCTGCCATAATCGCCTTGCGCATCATCACTATGACGCTTAAAGCTGCGTGTGCCGCTGATATAGAACATATCATTGAGGGTTAGCACGTTATCCCAAGAAAACGTCGCTGAGCCTTGTAAACGTCCTGTTGCTTTTGAACCAGAATCATCTAAGCCTAAGGTTAAATGAAAAGGTAAACTTTGCTTATAAGCAATCACCACGTCTGTTTCACCTACTGCATCTGTTGGCACAAGCTCCATATTCGCATCAGCACTCGGTACACGTTTTAAGTTTTCTAAACCTTGTTCAATGTTGCGAATATTTAATATGTCTCCCTGCGCCATTGGCATGGCAAACCATAAGGTACCACGAGTGGCAAACGGAATCGCACTTTGGTCTTGTAATTGAATACGGCCCACTTTACCCGGAATCACGGTTAACACGAGCATGCCTGAACGCAAATCCTGCGGCTCTACCACCACACGTGTGGTGACATAACCAAAATCAATTAAACGATTTTGAATACGGCGAAGTAAGACATTAATCCCCTCTGAGCCAATACAAGCAGGTAGCGCAAAATCACGCTCAGCATAAACTGACTTTAATGCCCAAGAGAATTGACTTGGTTGGATTAATTTAAGAGAAGAAGCTGATGAATTTTCTTCTTCAGCTTGATAATCGGTCAGTACTAATTGATTGATAGGAAAACATTGTGCTTCATTTTGTGGAAAACCAAGCGAAGCCTCTTTTTCACCCTCTAAACGCACATTCGCGGATTGTGTTTGCTGCGCTAAAATAGCGGCATCTTGTTCCGCTTGTTGTTTTTGTTGTTGGGCATCGATTTGTTTTTCTAAATTGGCATTTGGTGAGCTGGGTGCTGCCAAAGCGAAAGAGGAAATAAATAATAAACTAGAAAGAAAAGAGCGTGACAAGTTCTTCATTATACTTCAGAGATTAAGTTGTTGATAAATTTTCCATATAATATCAAAAGTTGTTTTAAAATTCTATAAACTCATATTTTTAATACAAAAGTGCGGTCAGTTTTTGAGAGGTTTTAAAACTCTTTGAAAATTGACTGCACTTTGTATCTAAAGATTTTAAATTATATGCTTTTCAAATGTTGAAAGGCATATAAATCTATCACCCCAAAGCAATATATTTTGGGAAGATATTTCAATGCTCTTATAACTTATTCCCAAGGCTTAGCATCGAGTTTGCAGTGTTTTTTTCGCCATTGAACACAAAGAGGTTTATCCCACATTATTGTATTTCCACAGACAGGTCCGCCTCTAAATACCATCCTTTTTTCGAAGCAAAGATTTACTTTCAGATCATCACTTTCATCAATGATAAAATCTATACCACAATCTTCCATATCTTTTTTTATTCTTACTAAGATATTTATATGCAGCTTTAGGATATGAGCTTAAAAATAGCATATTCTCATTATATAAACTCCAACCCAAATGAGGTGGAGCAGGTTTAAATCAAACTAGTTATAAGAGCTACTATTTGAAAAATAAAATTTGTATAAGACAAACAATAATCCCTATAACAACACCTATTTTTATAGAAGGATTTCTAAAAAAATAAAACCATTTCTCCTTTGTTGTATTTTTAAATAAATATTCATCATCAGAATGGATATATGTATCCTCTAAAGA
>NZ_CALJRX010000021.1 GCF_937976265.1 uncultured Haemophilus sp. | reverse complement strand
CGATCTGCCTCCACATATCAGCTAATCGACCGTTTGGCACCCCGATTAAGCCTTAATGATATGTGTGTGTTGTTAATAATTAAAAACGCTGCTTTTGAAACCCAAAAACAGCGGTGCGATTTATACCATAAAGTGCGGTCAAAAACCAGTTTATTTTGTTAAATTCATCACTTTTCTTGCTTTAATAAACAATAAAGGGGGACGATGCCGCAAATCTTTAAATTCATCATGCCATTGTGGCTGCTCGGCTAACATTGGCTCAGCCATTTGTTCAATTTGAAAACCCGCAGCAATTAAATCATTAATAATCGTTGCCGTCGTGCGGTGATAGGTTTTGAAAGGTTGTTGAAACCAATTTCGCTCTCTCAATCCTTCATCACGGTAATGATTTAAACGATAAGCGACTTGCTGTTTTTTCTCATTTTTTTCCCAGCGCTCCCCTTCTTTATGGCAAGTTGTAATCGGATGCTCTTGGGAAAAAACGAATGTGCCGTTAGGCTTAAGTTTGTTGGCAATCAAAGATAATAAAGCCGGAAAATCCTCAATATAATGAAAAGCAAAAGAGCTGGTAATGACATCAAAATCACTTTCTGGCAATTCCGTTAATTTTTCCATCGGTAACTGATATAACGAAAAACGTCCAGAAAATTGACCGCTCTTTTGCAGATCTTGTTCAGCTTGCTCTAGCATTTTAGCTGAAAGATCTGTGCCTACTACTCTCGCCGCATTGCGTTCTAAATAGAGTTGCAAATGTCCACCCGTTCCACAACCCAGATCGAGCAATTTTTTTCCTTGTAAATCAGGTAACAGGGAAAGCATAGTCGGCTTTTCCACTATTTCATTGAGACTGATTGGGTTAGATCGAAGTTTTTGATAAAGCGCAAAGAAGTTTTCTTTATCGTAAACGCTCGTTTTGTTACTCATCTCGTTTCCTATGTAAAATTAAAAAGGGCGTATAAGATACGCCCCTACAATATTAACGCGAAAACTTATCCTGTGAAACTTGCAAACCATCCTAAGTTTGCGCCTACTTGTGCCACAATATTTAACACACCGAATAAGATCACAAAGCCAATCATAAAATTACCGCCATACACTTTATACGTCGCATTTGGGAATTTTTGGCGACTGGCTTTAGCAAGCAGCGCCGGCACGATTGCAGCCCAAATGGTTGCGGCTAATCCGGCATAACCAATGGCAATCACAAAGCCATAAGGGAATTGTAAACTTAATAATAGCGGCGGTAAGAATGTTACCAATGTTGTTTTTGTTCTGCCTAATAAGCTGTCATCAAATTTAAACAAATCAGCAATATAATCAAATAAACCTAACGTTACTCCTAAGAATGACGTCGCAATGGCCATATAAGCAAAGAAATTCAACACGACGGCAATGTATTCCACTTCAATGTATTTGTGTAATGCTTCTAATAATGCCGATACATCGCCGCCTTTTTCAATTACGGGTGCAAATTCTGTACGTGGTAAATTACCTTGCACCGCCAGCTGCCACAAGATGTAAATCACTAAGGCTAAGCCCGTACCGATAAAGATCGATTTCATTACACGACTACCATCACGATCGTAATATTTGACGAGACTCGGTACATTTCCGTGGAAACCAAAAGACACTAAACAAACCGGAAGTGCGGTCAATAAATAAGGCAAATAAGTTTGCTCACCTTCTGCAATAGTATTGAATAACACTTCTGTTTTCACCGTACTCAATAAACCTGCGGTAGAAAGGAAGAAAGCGACTACCATCCCAACAATCAATACCGTTGTGAAACGATCCACGGCTTTAGTGGAAAGCCACACGAAAGCCGCAAGAATAAAACAGAAAATTAAGGAACCAGAAGTACGCCCAATATCGACCGCACTTTCTGCTGAGCCAAATGCTTGATTTAGCAAGTTTTGTGTAATACCGCCACCTGAAGTGATATAAGCATAAGTCAAAATATACAAGACGAAAGCAACGGAAAGGCCATTGATAATATTCCAACCTTTTCCTAACAAATCTTTCACAATGGTGTCAAAGCTTGAGCCGGTAGGATAATGTAAGTTGGCTTCTAAAATCATCAAACCTGATGTGGTCATACAGAACCAAGTGTAAACCAAAGCCAGAATAGATCCGATAAACCATACACCTGCTGTCGAGGTTGGGTTCGCAAGCATACCTGCACCAATCGCGGTACCCGCAATAATCATGGCGCCGCCTAATAAAGAAGGAGATTTTTTTATTGTCATCGTTAAGTCCTAAAATAAAATTTGCACTATTATAATAGTGCAAAATTAAAAGGCAATCTTTTTCTTTTTGTATCGACAAACGCAATAAATTTATATAATCAGCCATCTCAACAAAAGGATAATTTATGAAAAAACAACTCAAAAGTTTTGCTTTTGCTGTATTAGCAGGGGCGGTTATCACGTCTTGTGCAGATTCTGCCTCAATCAATCAAGAAGCAGCAAGCAGCTATACACAAGAAATGGGGAAAATTCGCTCACAAGGTGCGATTGATACCACATCAAATACCGCAAGACGTATTCATCATGTCTTTAACAAAATGGTGCCTTATGCAAACCAAGCGAATGAAACTGGATTAAAGTTTAATTGGCAAATCAATGTCATTAAATCTAAAGAGCTTAATGCTTGGGCTATGCCTGGCGGGAAAATGGCTTTCTATACAGGTTTAGTGGATACCTTACAACTAAACGATAATGAAATCGCCGTTGTAATGGGACATGAAATGGCACACGCCTTAAAAGAACACGGTAAAGCTAAAGCCAACTTCGGCACCATGAGTGCCATTGCTGGTGCGATTGGTGGGACAGCACTTTCTGTTGTCGTTGGGGCCGATGTGACTGATTTAGTGACACTCACGAAAGACTTTGCTTTAGATAAACCTTACTCTCGTAGCGCAGAAACTGAAGCGGATGAAGTTGGATTAATGCTAATGGCTCGCTCAGGTTACAATCCACAAGTTGCGCCTGGTTTATGGCAAAAAATGGCTAAAGCCTCAGGTGGTTCTAAAGGGATGCTTGATGTGTTAGCTTCTACTCACCCGAGTGATGAATCTCGCCAAGAAAACTTACAACGCTTATTACCAGAAGCGATGGAGCTTTATAAAGCAGCAAAAAATAAAAATGGCTAAACAAAACCGTCAAAAAATTGACCGCACTTTCATGAATAAAAAGCGAACACCATGTTCGCTTTTTTAATGCTTAAAAGAAAACCGCACTTAAAAATCAACGTGCGGTTTATTTTTATGCCATTTTTAATTAATGTTGTTCGTTAATGTGACCTTCGATTGGTTTCACATTTTCATCGAACTCAGGCAATGGTTTGTGTTCGCTCGCGATGTAAGAATAAATCACTGGCAATACGAATAAGGTAAACAATGTACCGATTGCCAAACCTGCCACGATAACAATACCGATACTGAAACGAGATACCGCACCGGCACCTGTTGCATAAAGCAATGGTACAAGACCTGCAATCGACGCAGCGGTTGTCATCAGAATTGGACGTAAACGTACTTTAGCCGCTTCGGTAATGGCTTCAATACGCGTTTTACCATGATTTAACTGCTCTTCTTTCGCCACTTCACACATTAAAATACCGTGCTTCGTAATAAGACCAACTAAGGTAATCAAACCAACTTCTGAGTAGATATTGAGTGTCGTTCCCGCAATACCTAGAAATCCGAAGACATTTAAGGCTAATAACGCACCACTTATCGCTAACGGTACAGAAGTCATAATCACGATTGGATCGCGAATTGATTCATATTGAATCGCCAAGACTAAGAAAATAATCACCACCGCGAGTAAGAAAGTCACGGCAAGTGCATTACCTTCTTGTACTAACTGACGGGCTTCACCTTTAAAGTCATAGTTGTAACCCTGTGGCAAGGTATTTTTCGCATTGTCTTTTAGCCATTGAACAGCATCACCAATTGAAATACCCGGCATTGGTACTGCACTAATTACCGCTGAGTTTAATTGGCTGAAACGTGGTAATGAGCTTGGTTGTGGTTCTAGTGTTGCTGTCACTAAGCTGGTTAATGGTACAGAAGTACCATCTGCTGCTGTAACATGATACTTATTAAAACTTTCCGGTGATAAACGATTTTCTCGTTTTACTTGGGAAATAATTTTATAAGCACGACCATCAATATCTACACGTTCTATAGTTGCAGCTGAGAGGAAACTACCTAATGTACGACTGATTTGCTGCATTGTAATACCGTAAGTCCCTGCTTTTTCACGGTCAATCTTAATACGCATTTGAGCGGTATCAAATTTAAGATCGAGATTGGTATAAACAAACTTACTTGATTTCTGCATATCCTCTAGGAATTTACCGGCTACATTCGCTAAATCGCCGTAATCTTGTGATGTGCTGATCACAAAACCGATTGGAGGACCTTGCTCCCCTGTATTAATTTCTGGGAACGCAAAGCCTTGTACAGATACTTCAGGAATCGCTTTTGCTTTAGCATTTAATTCATTCAGAATTGCTGTTTGGCTTTTTGAGCGTTCTTTCCAGTCTTTTAACGTAATTACGTTTATCGATTGGTTAGTGTTTGGCGCACCTGAAATGGTCATGGCAAACTGCACTTCCGGTGTATTCGTTAAAATCTCCTGATAAGGTGTCATAGCTGCCTGTACATAATCCACGTTCACGTTAGAAGGTGCAGAACCAATCGCTAAAAATGCGCCTTTATCTTCTGCTGGAGTTAATTCAGTGGAAAGCGATTTAAACAATACCGGTAAGGTCGCAAAGATAATTGCCGCAAACATCAACATACATTTACGATTAACCATTACCAAATCAAGGACATAAGCATAAGCCGCATTCACTTTGCTTAATGTATGCTCTACTCGTTGCTCTAATTTACTTTGTTCTGCATTCGATTTCAGTAATTTACTGGTCATCATCGGTGAAAGTGTTAATGCCACGATACCCGAAATAAATACTGCCCCTGCAAGGGTTAAGGCGAACTCTTTAAACAACGTCCCAGTAATTCCCCCCATTAAAGCCATTGGAGAATATACCGCAATCAAGGCAATGGTCGTAGAAATAACTGGGACAGCAATTTCACGCGTACCAATAATCGCCGCACGGAATGGCGTTTCACCTAACTTAATATGGCGGTCCACGTTTTCCAATACCACAATCGCATCATCCACCACCAAACCGATCGCCAGAACCAATGCCAGCAACGTCATCAAGTTAATGGAGAAATCAAAGGATTGAAGCAACATAATTACCCCGATTAATGAAATCGGAATGGTAATAATTGGGATCAAAATCGCGCGGAATGAACCGATAAACATGGTAATCACAACTAATACGATCACCGTTGCTTCAATAATGGTTTTTACTACCTCATCAATCGAATTATTAATCGCGATGGTACGGTCATATAAAATGTCAGATTGAATAGCATCCGGCAGATTATTTTTAATACTCTCATAGAGCGGACGCACTTTCTCAGCTACTGTTAATGGGTTTGCTGACGAGGTTGGGTTAATCGCTAACACAACAGAATCTTCACCATTCGCTACCGCACGTGAGCTATCGCTTGATTTATTTAACTCAATATCAGCGATATCGCGTAAACGTACTAACTTATCACCGCTAGACTCTATAATTAAATTACCTAATTCTTCAACCGAGTTTGTCGTGGTTTCTACTTTGTTTTTATAGGTGACAAAATAGCCATTACTATTACCCGCCGTTGTTTGAACGTTATTCGCTGATAATGCCGTCAGCACTTCTGTTGCAGAAAGGTTTTGAGCAGCCATTTTTTCTGGATCTAGCCAAATACGGAGTGCGTACTCCGAAGCACCAAAGATATCCACACTCGCCACCCCTTCTACGGTAAAGAACTGTGGTTTGACGACGCGTTGAATATAGTCAGTCACTTGGCTTGCATCAAGTTTGTTAGAACGGAAACTAATATACATAATTCCCGAACCACCGGTAGAGGAAGAAATTGTCGGATCTTCAATACCACTTGGTAATTCAGAACGAACTGAGTTAACTTTAGCTAACA
>NZ_CALJRX010000020.1 GCF_937976265.1 uncultured Haemophilus sp. | reverse complement strand
ATTTTTCTGGGGTGGACAACGATGTTATTGTTGTGTGCCTGTGATACAGCTCAGATTAAAAACAAGATTGCGAATACAGAAGGAAAAAGTGTGGATACATCTGGTTTGCAAGATCAGGCAAAAGAAGATATTAAAGACTTTACTTTTGACGGTTCTGATTATTCATTAGGACAGTTGGTTGATGCAGCTATCGGCTCGCCAACGTATGAATCTTATCAGTCTAAAGAAGACGGAAGAACCTATATAAAGATAACAGGCAATATGGTTTATGACGGTGTTTCCGTTGTGGCAGTTTTGAAATATGTGTGGCTTGGAATGTCTTCGGACGGTTCGCCAAGCTATGATTTCCATAGTTTAACATTCAATGATGTTCCACAGAATGAACTTGCAATAGACCAATTTTTTGAGTTCTTAGAAGAGTGTGCAATCAAAAAATATGGTGCTGTGTTGTCCGGTAAATCAACACAAACTTATAGTCAGGATCTGTCAACAGCAGAATATGTGTTACCCGATTCCGATATGAGATATTTGGAATTGGAAGAAGTAGAGGCACTTGCAGATTACGGTGGAAAAGACCTGATTCGCTTAGCGGTTAACGAAATGTATGCAAGACATGGATTTGTGTTCAAGAAGCCGAAAAATCAGGAGTATTTCGAAAGAAAATCTTGGTATTATCCACAACCCGGATTGACAGACAGCTATGTGAAAGAGCATTTGTTCAATGACTATGAAAAAGCTAATTTGGAAATGTTGCTGAAGGTGGAAAAGCGATTTAATTAACAGTATAAAAAATCAATATCACATCAACCGGTATCAAACCGGAAGGAATTTATTATTTGGTAAAACGGGAAAAGAATGCTTATTTTGATCAATAGGCATCTTTTTTTTTGATGCAAATACGATTTCAAAAAAATTTTAAAAAAAACACCCAGAAATACACATTTCTAGGTATTTGTTATTTAGCGACTTTTGGAGTCAACTATAGTTATAGTTCAAAAAAGTAAATCACATCAAACTTTATTTTCATATTATCTTCAATCAATTTTAACCGTTCTCTTTAGGATAACGATAGGTTTCAATCGTACCTTTTTCACCATTCCAGTCAATTTGAACAATCGTTGCGGGATAAAAACTGATTGGATTTCGCTTACCATAAAGCTCTGAAACAATACTGCCCACTAAAGGTAAATGAGAAACAAGCAAAACACTTTCAACCCCTTGTTCCTGTAAAACAGATAAATAATCTGCTACTAGCGTCGCATTCCCGTAAGGTGTAATTCCACTCCAAGTTTCAACATCATTAAGAATATTGTTTAACGCTGAATTGACGAGCTCAAATGTTTCTTGAGCACGAACATAAGGGCTGACAATCACTTTTTGAATTGAAAGCGCGGTTGAATTTAGATGGTTTTTAAGCCATTGACCTTGTGATGTTGACTGTTTTCGCCCGTAGTCGTTTAAATGCCGCGCCTCGTCGGATGAAGCGACAACTTCTGCTTCTCCATGACGCATAATAAAAATTTTCATATATTGGCTTTCCTAAAAATAATAAAAGATAAATTTTATGATCAAAAATGGGGGCAAGCCCCCACTTCATTAATTTGCTTTCACTGCTTCTGCAATTTCTTCTGCACATTGTTTTGCAAGTGCACCGTCTTCACATTCGACCATGACGCGAATAAGTGGCTCAGTACCAGACTTACGTAATAGAATTCGACCTTTGCCTTCTAAGCGTTTTTCTACATCAGCGGCTACAGCTTTTACCGCTTCACTTTCTAATGGATTTGCACCGCCCGCAAAACGAACATTAATCAGTACTTGAGGGAATAATTTAACCGCACTTGCAAGCTCGTTTAATGATAAACGATGTTGAACCATTGCACTTAATACGGCTAATGAGGCAATAATACCATCACCTGTCGTATTTTTATCTGCGATAATGATATGGCCAGAGTTTTCTCCACCTAATGTCCAGCCATGCTCTACCATTTTTTCTAATACATAACGGTCACCAACATTAGCACGAACGAAAGGCACACCTAACATTTTTAAGGCAATTTCTAGACTCATATTACTCATTAATGTGCCCACTACACCACCTTTTAATTGACCTGAACGTAAAGCTTCACGAGCGATAATGAATAGGATTTGGTCGCCATCCACTTTATTACCTAAGTGATCCACCATCATAATACGGTCACCATCACCATCATAAGCGAGACCAACATCTGCTTTAGTTTCAAGCACTTTTTCCTGTAACGCTTTTACATCGGTTGCACCACATTTCTCATTAATATTGATTCCGTTAGGATCTGTACCAATTTCAATCACTTCCGCGCCTAACTCTCGTAATACATTTGGCGCAATATGATAGGTCGCACCATTTGCGCAATCCACCACGATTTTATAACCATCTAACCCTAGATGTGCAGGGAAAGTACTTTTACAAAATTCAATATAACGTCCTGCGGCATCATTGATACGTCTTGCTTTACCTAAATCAGCAGACTCCACACAATCCATTGGCTGATCAAGCATGGCTTCAATCGCTTCTTCAATATCATCTGGTAATTTTGTGCCTTGTGAAGAGAAGAATTTAATCCCGTTATCATAATAAGGATTATGTGATGCCGAAATGACAATACCCGCTTCTAAACGGAAAGTGCGGGTTAAATACGCCACGGCAGGGGTTGGCATTGGACCGGTAAATGCGGCAGTTAAACCCGCTGCCGCCAAACCTGCTTCAAGTGCAGATTCCAGCATATAACCTGAAATACGAGTATCTTTCCCGATTAACACAGTACGAGAACCTTGCGAGGCTAAAACCTTACCTGCTGCCCAACCTAATTTCAATGCGAAATCAGGTGTGATTGGATATGTCCCTACTTTACCGCGTACACCATCAGTACCAAAATATTTACGATTTGCCATGTTTATTCCTTATTAAATTTGAATAATGATGTTGTAGAAATCATTTATTCTACAACATATAAAATCGGTTAGTTGTTTACGCTTGTTGTGTTGCTTGCCATACTTTTAAAGCATCTGCTGTTGCGGCTACATCATGTACACGCAAAATTGTCGCCCCATTTTGAGCAGCAATTAATGCCCCTGCTACACTTCCCACAACGCGTTCAGTCACGGGTTTATCTAATACAGCACCAATCATCGATTTACGTGAAAGCCCTGCTAAAACAGGATATCCGCTTGTACAGAAGTGAGCCAACTGTTGTAAAAGTTTATAGTTATGCTGTACCGTTTTACCAAAACCAAAGCCCATATCCCAAATAATATTTTCTTTAGCGATTCCCGCATCTAAACAAGCTTGAGTTCTATCGTTTAAAAATTGATAAACATCTTGAACCACATCATCGTAATGTGGATTTGCTTGCATTGTACGTGGCTGACCTTGCATATGCATGATACAAGTGGGTAAATTCAACTGTCCTGCTATGTCGAGTGCACCAGGTTCACGTAGAGCACGAATATCATTAATTAAATCCATGCCAACTTTAGCCGCTTCTTTCATTACCACAGCTTTAGAAGTATCCACTGAAATCCAACAATCAAAACGTTTTTGTACTGCTTCAACTAAAGGTATCACACGTTGTAATTCTTCAGCTTCAGACACTTCCTCTGCCATTGGACGAGTTGATTCGCCGCCAATATCAATAATTGTTGCACCTTCTTTCAGCATTTTTTCAACTTGAAATAATGCTTTGTCTAGACTGAAAAACTGCCCGCTATCAGAAAACGAATCAGGGGTGAAATTCAAAATTCCCATAATTTGCGGGAATGATAAATCTAGACATTTGTTATTAGCATAAAGTTTCATAAAGTGCGGTCAATTTTTAAATCAAATTTGAAAGGTTAGATTATAACGGAATATAGTAATGAAAAGAATGAAATAATAAATAAAAAAGCCTTCCAAATTAGGAAGGCTTTAATTTTATGCTTCAGGATCTTCTGAATGATTAACCGCACTTTCAGTTTTCTCTTCCTGCGGTTTTGCTGTTGGTTTCGTGTCTTTGTTATCTTCCCAACCAGATGGTGGTGTAACAGGTTCACGATTCATCAATTGCTTGATTTGTTCTTCTTCAATAGTCTCATATTTCACTAACGCATCCTTCATGGCGTGAAGAATATCCATATTATCGATCAAAATCTGTCTTGCTCTCGCATAGTTACGATTTACAATCGCACGCACTTCTTCATCAATCGCATGCGCTGTTTCATCTGACATATGTTTTGCTTTCGCCATTGAGCGACCTAGGAATACTTCGCCCTCATCTTCGGTATAAAGAATCGGACCGAGTTTATCTGAGAAGCCCCATTGGGTCACCATATTACGTGCAATATTCGTTGCCACTTTAATATCGTTAGATGCACCGGTAGAAATATTTTCTTCACCGTAAATCAAATCTTCTGCTAAACGTCCTGCATAAAGAGTTGAAAGTTTACTTTCTAATTGTTTTTGGCTGATACTAATTTGATCACCTTCAGGTAAGAAGAAAGTTACACCTAATGCGCGGCCACGAGGAATAATCGTGACTTTATGTACCGGATCATGTTCAGGCACTAAGTAACCTACAATGGCGTGACCCGCTTCATGGTACGCTGTCGATTCTTTTTGTTTATCCGTCATGATCATGGTACGACGTTCAGGTCCCATATTGATCTTATCTTTGGCTTTTTCAAACTCAAGCATCGATACAGTACGTTTATTGCTACGCGCAGCAAATAATGCCGCTTCATTAACCAAGTTTGCTAAATCCGCACCTGAATAACCTGGTGTACCACGAGCAAGTGTCATCGCATCAACATCATCAGCAACAGGCACTTTACGCATGTGAACTTTTAAAATTTGCTCACGACCTTTGACATCCGGTAAACCCACAACAACTTGACGGTCAAAACGGCCAGGACGCGTTAATGCGGGGTCAAGTACATCTGGACGGTTAGTTGCTGCAATAACAATTACACCTTCGTGACCACCGAAACCATCCATTTCAACTAACATTTGGTTAAGAGTTTGCTCACGCTCATCGTGTCCACCACCTAAACCGGCACCACGTTGGCGACCTACGGCATCAATTTCATCAATAAAGATTAAGCATGGTGCATTTTTCTTCGCTTGCTCGAACATATCACGTACACGAGAAGCACCAACCCCCACAAACATCTCCACAAAGTCAGAACCTGAAATTGTAAAGAAAGGCACTTTCGCTTCACCTGCAATAGCTTTCGCTAATAAGGTTTTACCTGTACCTGGAGGACCTACCATTAAAATCCCTTTTGGAATTTTACCACCAAGGTTTTGGAATTTTTTCGGTTCACGCAAGAAATCAACGACTTCACCGACTTCTTCTTTTGCTTCATCGCAACCTGCAACATCCGCAAAAGTCACTTTGATTTGATCTTGGTTCAGCATTTTAGCGCGGCTTTTACCAAAGCTCATGGCCTTGCCGCCACCACCTTGCATTTGACGCATGAAGAAAATCCATACCCCGACAAGGAATAGCATTGGAAACCACGAAATTAAAATTTGTGATAATAAACTGCGTTTTTCAAAAGGCGTACCTTCGATTTTAACTTTTTTATTTAATAAGTCATCTAAGAGCTTTTTATCTTCCAACGGTGGCATCACGGTCATATATTTAGAACCGTCATTTTTGGTCACAGTGATTTCATTCGCATCAAAACGCGTTTCCTTCACTTGACCGTCACCCACATCATACACAAAGGTTGTGTAATCTTTTGAGTCAATCACGCCATTAGAATTAAAACTTTGGTAAGCCGTCATCATGACAACTGCTACCACAACCCATAGAACTAGATTTTTGACCATATCATTCAAGGTTTAACCTGCCTTTCTTAAGTTAATTAAAGTCGAAGTGAGATATTATCTCATCACAGACACAATGAAAAGCTATCAAAGCAATTATTCGCCTTTATAACCACTTGCTACAATATAAACTTCGCGCGAACGCCCTCGAGAGGCTTCAGGCTTACGTACTTTTACCACACTAAAGAGTGAACGAATTTCGCGCAGATACTCGTCAAAACCTTCCCCTTGAAATACTTTGACCACAAAACTGCCTTTTTTCGCCAAAACTTGTTTACACATATCCAAAGCCAGTTCCACTAAATACATTGCTCGCGGAATATCAACCGATGGCATACCACTAAAATTCGGTGCCATATCGGACATCACTACATCAACTTTAGCTTCCCCAACACGTTCTAATAATGCATTCAACACGTTTTCATCACGGAAATCACCTTGTAAAAAATCAACGCCGACAATTGGATTCATATCTAAAATATCGCACGCAATGACTCTTCCCTTTCCACCGATTTGGCTCACGACATACTGTGACCAACCACCTGGTGCGGCACCGAGATCCACTACGGTCATTCCCGGTTTAAACAATTTATCCGTTTGCTGAATTTCATCTAACTTAAAGTAAGCACGTGAGCGTAATTTTTGTTTATGTGCTTTCTGAACAAACGGATCTTTAAAATGTTCGTTTAGCCAACGAGAAGAACTCGCCGAACGTTTTTTCTTTCCCATAATCTCTTTCTTTTGTACTATTTTTTGTAGTAGTTTCGTCTATATTTGGGTACAATCTGCCAAATTCAAGGCTAGACTTACCAAAAAGTGCTGAAAAACCACGTTTTTTCTGACCGCTCTTTTCGGTCTCTTCATGACAAATATTCATTTTATTAAAGGATTCCTTATGACAATTTTATCAACAAAACAAAAACAATTTTTAAAAGGACTTGCTCATCACCTTAGCCCTGTCGTCATGCTTGGCGGTAACGGCTTAACCGAAGGTGTATTAGCCGAAATCGATAATGCGTTAAATCATCACGAATTAATCAAAGTAAAAATTGCTGGTGCAGATCGCGAAACCAAACAATTAATCATTGATGCGATTGTACGTGAAACCAAATCATCTAATGTTCAAACCATCGGACATATTTTGGTGCTTTATCGACCAAGTGAGGAAGGTAAAATCCAGCTGCCTCGTAAATAATTGTTATCCCCTCAAATTGAGGGGATGTTTTTTTAGATGTAATTTACTTCAATAATCTCGAACTCAACCGTTCCACCTGGAGTGGTAATATTCACGGTATCATCCAACTCTTTTCCCACCAATCCACGAGCAATCGGTGAATTCACAGAAATTAAACCTGATTTAATATCTGCCTCATCATCGCCCACAATTTGGTAAGTGACTTCTTCATCGGTATCGGTATTCACTAATACAACTGTCGCACCAAAAATAACTTTTCCGTTATTCGGTAATTTAGTGACATCGATAACCTGACAATTTGCAAGTTTGCTTTCAATTTCTTGAATACGCCCTTCGCAAAAACCTTGTTGTTCACGCGCTGCGTGATATTCTGCATTTTCTTTTAAGTCACCATGCTCACGTGCTTCAGCAATCGCCTTAATAATTTCAGGGCGACGCTCATTCTTTAAGAAATCTAATTCTTGGCGTAATAGCTCCGCACCGCGCACGGTCATTGGAATTTGTTTCATTCTTTTTCCTTGAAATTTGGTAAAAACAAAACCACGACAACGTCTTGCAACCTTGCCGCAGTCAATGAAAAATAAAAAATGATTTACTCTATTGAGTTCGGAGCTTATTATTATCCGTCTTGAGAAAAATAGCAACCATAACAGAACTAAAAATGACTAAAAAATCTTCTATTTCGACCGCACTTAAAGCGGCATTTATCACACTCGGCTTTTCTTTTTCCTCTATGGCTGAAGTTAATGTGGCTTCTATCACCCAATACTTACCGGAAGGTGCATCGGCTGGCATCATTGCCAAAAACCTCAATAAAGATCAAATTATTGCCGATTACAATGGTTCAACCTTTATGTTGCCAGCCAGTACGCAAAAAGTTTTCACAGCTGTCGCGGCTAAGTTGGTATTAGGTGATGCCTTCCAGTTTGAAACCTCACTTTTAAGTAACGGAAAAATTCAGAATAATGTTTTAGAAGGCGATCTTGTTGTGCAGTTTACTGGCGATCCTGATCTAACTAGTGGACAACTTTATAGCCTATTAGCCAATTTAAAGAACCAAGGCATTCAGAAAATCAATGGAGATCTTATTTTAGATACCTCTGTATTTGCTAGCCATGACCGTGGGTTAGGTTGGATTTGGAACGATCTTACGATGTGCTTTAACTCCCCTCCTGCTGCAGCAAATATCGATAATAACTGTTTCTATGCCGAGCTAGATGCAAATCAACCAGTAGGTGAAACAGTCAAAATTAACGTTCCTGCACAATTTCCTATTCAAGTTTTCGGGCAAGTTTATATTGTGGATCAGCAAGAAGCCGGTTATTGCCAGTTAGATGTCGTTGTTCACGACAATAATCGCTATCAAGTAAAAGGCTGTATTGCACGCCAAACTAAACCATTTGGGCTCAGCTTCGCCGTACAAGATCCAGATGCCTACGCAGCTGCCATTATTCAACGTCAATTAAAACGTCTTGGTATTGAATTTACCGGCCAGGTAAAACAACCTCAAAAACCACAGCAAGGGCAAAAACTCGCTCAGCATTTATCTAAACCTTTGCCTGAGCTATTGAAAAAAATGATGAAAAAATCAGATAATCAAATTGCCGATGCCTTATTCAGAGCAGTAGCCTACAACTACTATAAACGCCCTGCTTCATTCCAATTAGGTACATTAGCAGTGAAATCTGTATTGCAAAAACAAGGTATTAAATTTGGCAATAGTATTTTAGCCGATGGTTCTGGTCTTTCTCGTCATAATTTGGTTGCACCTAAAATCATGCTTTCCGTCTTGGAATACATTGCCAAAAACGAAGATAAATTACACTTAATGGAAACTTTCCCAATTGCAGGCGTGGATGGCACTATTAGTGGTCGTGGTAGCTTAATTAATCCACCACTGGTGAAAAACGTTATCGCTAAAACTGGCTCATTGAAAGGGGTATATAACCTTGCCGGTTTTATGACTAATGCACGTGGTGAAAAAGTGGCTTTCGTTCAATTTATCAATGGCTATTCAACCGGTGATTTAGAAAGTAAAACAAAGCGCGCTCCACTTGTACAATTTGAAAGTACGCTTTATAACAATCTTTATAAAGACTAAAATGCATATAAAAATGACCGCACTTTGAATACATCAAGTGCGGTCATTTTTTTATACTTAATCAAAAAGAAAAAGCACTAAATGCTTCACTGAATTTAGTGCTTTTTTACGACCTTAAACGCGCTTAACCTTCATTATGGATTTCAAGGTTGCTTGCATCTTTTTCCCGTTTTTTCTTTGCCGAATCACTACGTTGAGAAGCAATGCTATCAAGGTATTCCGGAGTAATATCGCCAGTGATATATTCGCCAGTAAAGACAGAACAATCAAAGCCTTGAATGGCTGGGTTTTCTTGACGCACTGATTCAGTTAGCGCTTCAAGATCTTGGAAAACCAATTTATCTACACCAATCAATTTCGCAATTTCATCAACATTACGGCCATAGGCAATGAGTTCTTGTTTTGTTGGCATATCAATACCGTACACATTCGGGTAACGAATTTCTGGTGCGGCTGATGCAAAGTAAATTTTCTTCGCACCCGCTGCTCTAGCCATACTCACGATTTGTTCGGATGTTGTACCACGAACAATGGAATCATCGACTAATAACACATTTTTATCTTTGAATTCTGCTTTAATCGTATTGAGCTTGCGACGGACTGAACTAATACGTTGTGCTTGGCCCGGCATAATAAATGTACGGCCAACATAGCGGTTTTTCACAAAGCCTTGACGATAAGGTTTGCCTAAGATTTTCGCAATCTGTAAAGCGATATCTGTTGAAGTTTCCGGTACTGGAATCACCACATCAATATTGTCGGCTTCCTCAACCCATTCTTTTGCAATTTTTTTACCTAAATGTTCGCCCATGTGGACACGTGCCGCATAAACAGACACACCGTCTATTGTTGAATCAGGACGAGCAAAATACACGTATTCAAAAATACACGGATTTAAGACCGCACTTTCTGCACACTGCTCAGCATAAAGTTGGCCATCAAAGGTCACATAAAGAGCTTCACCCGGTGCAACATCACGCACTAATTCAAAACCGGCGACGTCTAATGCCACACTTTCAGAAGCAAACATATATTCCACAAAGCCATTTTCTTCTCGTTTACCTAACACGAGTGGACGAATACCAAACGGATCACGAAATGCCACCATACCATGCCCAATAATCATTGCTAAACATGCATAAGCACCACGAATATCTTTGTGTGTCGCACGAATTGCATTAAAAATATCTTGCGGATCGAGATGGTATTTATTAATTCTGTCTAGGTGGTTGGCGAGAATATTAAGAAGAAGTTCTGAATCCGAATTGGTGTTCACATGGCGGCGCTCTTCTTTGAATAATTTATCTTTTAATTCGGCTGAGTTGGTTAAGTTGCCATTGTGAACGAGGGTTAAACCATAAGGTGAGTTAACATAGAAAGGTTGAGCTTCAGATACGCTTGAACTGCCGGCTGTTGGATAACGTACATGTCCTAGGCCTGCATAACCTTGTAAACGTAACATATGCTCTTGTCTGAACACATCACTCACAAGGCCATTTGACTTACGCAAGCGAAAGCGGTTTTCATCATCGATTGTGACAATCCCCGCTGCATCTTGACCTCGATGTTGTAATAACGTTAATGCTGCATAAATGGATTCATTAACCGGATTTTGGCTAACGATACCGACAATTCCACACATACTGATTGACTACCTTATTGTTTAAAAGTTGAGTTTAACAAACTAGAACTTGCTTGTAGTTGTTGGAAGAACCATTCAATAATAAAGCCGAAATGAGGAATTAATTTTGATTCTTTCCACCAATCGGTTTGTTCAAAGTTAGTGAAGGTATCCAAGAAGAATAAGATCGCAGCAACGATTAACGCCCCACGAATTAAGCCAAATGCCGCACCGAGAACACGATCTGTTCCGGTAAGTCCTGTTTTATCTACTAATTGGCTAATCACATAATTAACAATGCCACCTACGATTAAGGTTAAAACAAATAAAATACCGATTGCTGTGCCATTACGCACGTAGTCAGATTCGATTTGAGTAAGATAAGTGGCGAGATAAGGATAAAATTGGCTAGCGACAATAAATGCAACGACCCAACTTGCAAGGGACATCACCTCTCGCACAAACCCACGTAATAAACTCACGATAATCGAAAATGCGATGATGCCAATGATAATGTAATCAATCATTAAATAGTCTCTCAATTAAAAAGGGCCGCCATTGCGACCGCAGTATTCTACATAAAAAAACAACAAAAGGAAAACGTTTGCGTCAATTAAATTTGAAGCCATTGGCTAGATTTCTTGCCAAAATGCTTTATCCAATTTTTGCTGTGCCTTTCGTAATACTTCTGCCAAGTGCTGATATGTCGGTTTATCTTGCACAGTTGGCAAACTTTCATGTTGTTTTCTTAAACGTTCACTAATCTCATAAAACCACTGAGAACTTTGTGGTTCTAGCGGTGATTTTGCACGTTTTCCCAACCAATATAAGCCTTGAAATGGTATCACTAACGCACAAAGTGCGGTCAAAATAGCAATTGCCAATGCAGAAAGATCCGCCTTTGCATAAAGCTGTTGCCAAACCACCGCAAATACCGCCATAAAAGGCATAAACTTCTGTGCAAATTTTGTGGCTTTAATAATGCGATTTTCGGGAAAAATCATGCCGAGCTTCGCTTCTAATGGCCACGTTTGCAAATATATTTGCCCACGTTTTAAGGTTGAAAAAAATGATGACATAAAAACATCCTCGAAAATAACCGCACTTATAATACTCTAGTTTGGGTTTCATTGTCATCCTTAACTAGAAACTGTTGAAATTTTCAACTTTTCTAATAAAAGATCGTATTTTTCCCCTCCAGTTAATTTATTTTATACGCTAAAAGGTGTATCCTATATAGGAATTATACTCCGTTCTTTTGAATGGATTTTTATTAACCTCAATCAAAAATAGGGTTCCTATGTCAAAACTTGTTCTCATCCTTAACTGTGGTAGTTCTTCATTAAAATTTGCAATCCTTGATCCTGCAACAGGTGAAGAAAAATTATCAGGCTTAGCAGAAGCATTTTATCTTCCTGAAGCTCGTATCAAATGGAAACTTAACGGTGAAAAAGGTAGCGCAGATTTAGGTGCTGGTGCAGCGCACACTGAAGCGCTTAACTTCATCGCGTCAAACATTATGACTGATGAGCTTAAAAACTCTATCACCTCGATTGGTCACCGTATCGTTCACGGTGGTGAGAAATACACCCAATCTGTTGTTGTAACAGATGAAGTGGTTAAAGGTATTGAAGATGCAGCACAATTTGCTCCACTTCACAACCCTGCTCACTTAATCGGTATCCGTGAAGCATTCAAAACATTCCCACACTTAAAAGATAAGAACGTTGTCGTATTTGATACAGCATTCCACCAAACCATGCCTGAAGAAGCATATCTCTATGCACTTCCATACTCACTTTACAAAGAACATGGCGTACGTCGCTACGGTGCACACGGTACCAGCCACTACTTCGTTTCTCGTGAAGTGGCTGAATATGTAGGCAAACCGGCAGATAAAGTAAACGCAATCATCTGTCACTTAGGTAACGGTGGTTCTGTTTCTGTGGTTCGTCATGGTAAATGTATCGACACATCTATGGGTTTAACTCCATTAGAAGGTTTAGTGATGGGTACACGTTGTGGTGATATCGACCCTGCGATCGTTTTCTATCTATACAAAAACTTAGGCATGTCAATGGAGCAAATCGAAGAGACCTTAGTGAAAAAATCAGGTCTTTTAGGTTTAACTGAAGTAACGAGCGACTGTCGTTATGCAGAAGATAACTACGACGACGCCTCTAAACCAGAAGCAAAACGTGCATTAGATGTTTATAGCTACCGTTTAGCGAAATACATTGGTGCATATATGGCGGTTTTAGGTGATGATCACTTAGATGCGATCGCATTTACGGGTGGTATCGGTGAAAACTCAGCTCACGTTCGTGAATTAGCGTTAGGCCACTTAAAATTATTCGGCATCAAATTAGACCAAGAACGTAACCTTGCTGCTCGCTTTGGCAAATCAGGCGTAATCACTGCTGATGACTCTGCATTCAAAGCGATCGTTCTTCCAACTAATGAAGAATTAGTAATTGCACAAGACACAGCACGTTTAGCGGGCTAATCCACTTCCTTCAAACCTGCTGAGAAATCAGCAGGTTTTTTCATTCAATAAAAGGTATATCAAAATGACTAAAGCAGTTATTCTTATTCCAACTAGCGCAGAAGCAAATTTAGCGGCAGCATTAGACGCCGCTAAAACAACAGGCGCTGTCGTATTCAATGCAGTAGAAGATGTAAAAGCCGCTCAAGCATTAATCGCAAATAATCAAAAAGACGTGTTATTAGAAAAAATCGTTGCTGATTTCCAAGCATTAAATGCAAATTTAGTGGTTGTTAAAGGTGTTCAACCTTCAGCTCAAGCGCCTTTTTCAAATAGCTTAAACTTTGCGATTGCACAAACTTTAGATGCACAAATTATCTTAGTGGCAAACAATGAAGAAGGCACATTAGTAGAAGCCGTTGCTTCAGAATTTGGCGGTGTGAACAACACTGACATCTTAGGGGTGTTTGGTGCACAAGCAGGTAAAATTAAAACTTTAGATGCACAAGCATTAGCGAATGCAATCTCTGCACCACTTGCTCGTGAAGCACGTATTTCTCCTGCGGCATTCCGTTTCAAATTAACTGATTTAGCACGCAAAGCGGGCAAAACCATCGTATTACCAGAAGGTGATGAACCTCGTACCGTTAAAGCGGCAGCTATCTGTGCTGAACGTGGTATCGCAAAATCAGTATTGTTAGCAGATCCTGAATCAGTGAAAAAAGTCGCAGCAGAACAAGGCGTGACTTTAGGCGCTGATGTAACGATCATCAATCCAGCTGACGTACGTGAAAACTACGTTGCTCGTTTAGTTGAATTACGTAAATCTAAAGGTTTAACGGAAGAACAAGCACGTGCACAATTAGAAGACACCGTTGTATTAGGTACGATGATGTTAGAAGCGGGCGAAGTAGATGGTTTAGTCTCTGGTGCCGTTCACACCACGGCAAATACGATTCGTCCACCGATGCAGATCATCAAAACAGCACCCGGTAGCTCAATTATCTCATCTGTGTTCTTCATGTTATTACCAGACCAAGTATTAGTGTATGGTGACTGTGCAGTAAACCCAGAGCCAACTGCTGAACAACTGGCTGAAATCGCAATTCAATCAGCTGAATCTGCAAAAGCATTTGGTTTAAATCCGAAAGTGGCAATGCTTTCTTACTCAACCGGTACTTCTGGTTCAGGCCAATCTGTAGAGAAAGTGAAAGAAGCTACACGTATTGCTCAAGAAAAACGTCCTGATTTATTAATCGATGGTCCATTACAATACGATGCGGCGGTAATGAAAGATGTAGCAGCATCTAAAGCACCAAACTCTAAAGTGGCTGGTCAAGCAAACGTCTTTGTATTCCCTGATATCAACGCTGGTAACATCGGTTATAAAGCGGTACAACGTTCTGCAGATTTAGTCGCTGTAGGTCCAATGCTTCAAGGTATGCGTAAACCGGTTAATGACTTATCTCGTGGTGCATTAGTGGATGATATCATTTACACTATCGCATTAACCGCAATCCAAGCAACTCAAGCTTAATGAAAGTCTTTGTTGTAAAACACTAAAGAAAATAACCGCACTTTTGATAATTCAAAGTGCGGTTATTTTTAGGATTGTTTTTAATGGCTACTCTACAGATTTTAAGTATTCAACCAGCTTCAAGCCAATCTCTCTTCGCCACCCTAAAAGTAAATCAGGCTGTTTGGTCATATCTTCATTTTTTAGCCAAACCCATTTTATGAGATCTTCTAAATTTCGTTTACTCGCCAGAATATCAAGTGTTAATCCTTTTGGGGTCAGTTCATAAGCTTTTTCTTGTAACAATCGAATTGCCTTTTTATAACGAGGATCATCCACAATACGCACTAAACGTTTAGGATAATCATAAGGGGAAATTCGGCGGCTTTGTGCTAATAATTGAAGCATTTTTTTGCCACGCACACGGACTTCATTTTCAGATAATCCAAGCGCTAGCATTTCTGATGTATTGCGAGGATTATTTTTTGCTACTTTCCAAAGGTTGTCCGATTTCACCACATAAGAAAGGGCTAAGTTTCGTGACATTGCCGTTTCTTGTCGCCACTTTGCCAATAGCTGTAAACGCGCTAATTCGAGCGGATTCAATTTCCAAACATTCGGAATATCTAAATAAGCTTTATTTGGATCGCGATCGTCTAATTTAGTGGTTTTCGAGATCGCAAGCTGGCAATCATCAATTACTGCTTGAAGCCAAGGAGATTGCGCTAATTCTATTTGCATTTTTTGATAGACCGGCAAGAGATACCATACATCCCCTGCCGCATATTGTAGCTGTACGGGTGAAAGTGGACGTTTTAGCCAGTTTGTACGTGTTGCCCCTTTATCCATTTCAACGCCCAAATAATGCAACACAAGTTTAGCCAGGCCCGCTGAATTAGCAAAACCTAAAAAACGCGCCATGATTTGTGTATCCATCATAGGTTGTGGCAGTGCATCAAACTCTTGTAAGAAAACCAATAAATCTTCATTACAAGCATGCAAAATTTTTGTCACCTGCTGATCGCGTAATAATTCCACAAAAGGTGAAAAATCAGTAATGGATAAAGGATCGATCAATGAAACTCGTTCACCATCATAAAGTTGAATTAATCCTAATTTAGGATAATAGGTCGATACCCGCATAAATTCGGTATCTAAAGCGACCGCACTTTGCTGACGCGCTAACTGACAAACCTGAGCGAGCGCTTCATTATTTTGAATTAATGTAAAGTGCGGTTGATTTTGGCATTCTTTTATCATTGTAATAGGATGTATTTTCAAATAGAGGTAAAGACTAAACAGGGACATGAACACATATCCCTGATTAAATTAATGTTGTGAGCGTTTTGCTATTTCTTCATCACGCAGTACGCGTCGTAAAATTTTGCCTACATTACTTTTTGGCAATTCATCGCGAAACTCAATATCTTTCGGGACTTTATAACCTGTAAGATGTTGTCTGCAATGCTGGCGTAATTCATCACGCGTGAGGCTATCATCTTTCTTCACAACGAAGATTTTAATGGTTTCTCCCGACACTTCATGTGGCACACCGATGGCGACCACTTCAGCGACTTTATAATTTAGCATCATCACATCTTCGATTTCATTTGGATAAACGTTAAAGCCTGAAACCAAGATCATGTCTTTTTTGCGATCAACAATACGGAGGCTATAGCTCTCATCCATAATGACGATATCACCCGTTGCCATCCAGCCATCTTTAAGCACTTCAGCTGTCGCTTCAGGACGTTGCCAATAGCCTCGCATCACCTGGTCACCTTTAACCCAAAGCTCTCCTGCTTCACCAAGTTGTGCTTCCGAGCCATCATCTTTGATAATTTTAATGTCAGTATTTGGTACTGGTACACCGATTGTACCATTGTGTTTCACCACATTAATCGGACAAGCAGCAATTAGCGGTGAACATTCTGTCATACCATAACCTTCAATGATGTTGCAGCCGGTTAAATCATGCCAACGTGTTGCAACCGATTGTTGGATCGACATCCCCCCGCCAACAGAAAGTTTTAATCGTGAAAAATCCACTTCTTTGAAGTTTTCATTATTAAGCAACGCATTAAATAAGGTGTTTACCCCTGTAATTGCTTCAAAGCGGTATTTTTTGAGCTCTTTAACAAAGCCATCAATATCACGAGGGTTCGTAATTAAGAGCGCGGTAATGCCAAGTTCTAAGAAGAGTAAACAGTTTACCGTTAAGGCAAAAACATGATAAAGCGGTAAAGCCAGTACGGCAATGCGTTGCTTCGCATGATCACCAATAAATGGCTCTGCAATCCACTTCGCTTGGAAAATATTGGTAATAATATTGCCATGTGTCAGCATTGCACCTTTAGCAACACCCGTTGTACCACCTGTATATTGTAGGAAGGCTAAATCTTCACGATCCACTTGTGGACGAACATATTGGCGATATTTACCAATACTTAGCACTTCACGGAAAGTCACAGCATTCGGTAATTTATATTTTGGCACTAATTTTTTGACGTATTTCACCACAAAATTGACCAAATTACGCTTACCAAAAGAAAGCTGATCGCCCATTCTTGTCAAAATCACGTGTTTCACTTTAGTATTAAACACGATTTTTTCTAAGGTTGAAGCGAAGTTTGAAACAACAACAATCGCCGTTGCGCCGCTGTCTTGTAACTGATGTTCTAATTCTCGAGGGGTATAAAGTGGATTCACGTTTACCACAACTAAGCCCGCACGTAAGATACCGAACAGCGCAATAGGATATTGCAATAAATTCGGCATCATGAGAGCAACACGATCACCTCGTTTTAATTTCAATTCATTTTGTAAATATGCAGCAAATGCACGGCTTCGCTCTTCTAATTTACGAAAAGTTAGCACTTGTCCCATATTGATATAAGCGGGACGGTCTGGATGCTCACGAATTGCTTTATCTAAAATATCGAGAATCGAATCATATTTTGAGGTATCCAGCGTGGTTGGTGAACCTTCTGGATAATTTTGAAACCAAACTTTTTCCATTTTTTATCCTTATTCTTTGGAAAATTTTCTTAATTTTATCATGTAGTTAATAGAGATAATAGCGAATTTCAGGCTCGCCATACCAATAATATGGTCGTCTACCGAAAAAGCCCCAATCATCCCACATATCATCTGGATAATAATAGCTTTGAGAAAGCTTCCAGACACGATAGTGATTGGTTTGAATTACAGGGTAAGTGTAGCTTGCCTGATCAACCTTGCCTTGTTCTGTTTTCAGCAAGGTACCGCCAATTGTAATAAATTGGTCTTTTAAACTTTCCGGCTCCACAAAACCATCAAGATAAGTAATAAAACGTCCATTAGGTTGTTCGTCAATCATGGGTTTTGCAGAGGCTGAGTAAACTGGATAGCTTAATACTTCAATTTTAGTTTTATTCGGCAAGGCTTGTGCTGTTAATACTTTTCCGCCTAAACGAATTGATTTGCACTGACAGCTATAATCACTCGGTTGAATTGAAGATAATGATTTTAAAGTAAACTGCTCTTTTTCCAGTCCTTTCGGTGCATTGACACATCCCACTAATGTGGTCGAAAGTGCGGTCAAAACTAAGATCGTTTTTTTATTCATCTTCAACTCCTTTTTGAAAATTATTCACGCCCAGGTAATTTTTTCCAAGTTACTTCATTACGCAAATAAACAGGCTCAATCTCTAAAGCAGATATGACCTTATTCTGCGCATAATCTGTTAAAGCAAGCTCAAGCATATATTGTGCAGAAGGTAAAATAATATCACTTCCTTCTAAACCGTTTTCTTTAAATTGAGAATACGCAGCCCAACCTGTTCCGACTCGATAGGCGGTTAAATCTGAAAGCTGTTCAAGCACTTTTTCAGGTTGGCAAACTTGTTCTTCTATAACAGGATTCCATTGGAAAAACTCACCTAATTCTGACCGCACTTTTTCTCGTTTTACTTGAGAAAAATAAACTTCATTCATTCTCGCATCAATGGCAGCTACCACATTTTCAGCTTGATGTAATTCAAATGCAGCCTGAGCCATTGCTGTTAAATTTGATACCGCAATAACAGGTAAATTAGCACCAAATGCAAGCCCTTGAGCAATCCCTGCGCCGACTCGGACACCAGTAAAACTACCTGGGCCGCGCCCAAATGCTAACGCATCTACTTGCTTCAAATTGATACCTGAATTGGCAAGTAACTCATCAACCATTGGAAGAATACGTTTTGTGTGTGTACGTTGTGCCAATTCATCTAAATATGTTTTTTCGCCTTTATGCCAAAGTGCAACAGAACAGGCTTCTGTTGAAGTATCAAGTGCTAATAAGGTGATATTTTTCATTATTAATCCATTTTCTCATTTTGTAAGAATTGTACCACTTTGTTGAGATCTCGGGTACGGGTTGAATTAGGTAAACTTTTTAGAAAGGTTTCGCCGTAATTTCGCATAACAAGACGATTATCACAAATAATTACCGCACCACGATCTGTGACATCTCGAATTAGGCGTCCTACACCTTGTTTCAGCGTAATAACCGCTTCAGGGATCTGTATATCATTAAATGGATCGCCACCCTGTAATCGACAATCTTCAATGCGTGCTTTTAGTAAAGGTTCATCTGGTGCGGTAAAAGGCAATTTATCAATAATGACTAATGAAAGTGCATCACCACGGACGTCAACGCCCTCCCAAAAGCTCGAAGTTGCAACTAGCACGCTGTGGGTTTCATGAATAAATTGTTCGAGTAATTTTACTTTAGGCATTTCACCTTGTAATAAGATAGAAAGCTCACTCTTTTCTCTAAAATACTCTGCCAAGCCTCTCATCATTAAATAAGAAGTACAAAGCACAAAGCATCGCCCTTTATTCGCTTCAATGATAGGCAACAACATTTCACCAAGAGCTTGTAACGTATTATTTTGATTCGTTGCCGGTAAATAACGTGGTACGCAAAGTAGCGATTGATTAGGATAATCAAAAGGACTGTGAAGAATTTTTTGTTCTGCTTCCTCAATACCAAGTCGCTGACAGAAATGATTAAAAGTGCCACCGACTTCAAGCGTGGCTGAGGTGAAAATCCAAGCTGCGTCTTTATTATTTAGCTGTTCGCCAAATTTATCTGCGACAGTGAGTGGCGTAATATGCAAACCAAATTGTCGCCCCATACTTTCGTACCAATAACAATAGCCAACAATGGCCGTATCACAAAGACGAATTAATTGATTCTTGATACTTTCAGTGCGTTCAAAAATACTATCCAAAGTCTGAGAGCGCCCTAATGCAATCTTGATCACTTCAGAAAGAAACTCAATTTTCTCTTGCAATAATTCAACCGATTTTTTGACCGCACTTTGTTTAAATAGCTCTCGCCAATTTCCTCGTTGATTTCCTTCCCCTAGAAGAAGGCGAAAATCTTGAATAACTTTAAGTAAGGTATCAGCGGTTGTACCAAGCTGTGGCATATCTTTCAATTCTGTACGATAAACAATATTGATATCTTTACATAAATCAAATAGCTGGCGAGAGGTTAATGATTGGCCAAAGTACTGGCTTGCTATATCGGGGAGTTGATGTGCTTCATCAAAAATAATAACTTCTGCATTAGGGATAAGTTCACCAAAACCACTTTCTTTTACCGCCATATCAGCAAAGAAAAGATGATGATTTACTACGACAAGATCCGCATTTAGCGCTTTTTTACGAGCTTGTGCAACATAGCATTCAGCGTAGTTAGGACAATCTGTTCCTAAACAACTTTCTGCCGTGCTCGTCAATTGAGGCAAAATTGGGCTATCTTCAGCCAATTCAATACATTCGGTCAAATCACCTGTTTTCGTCGCATTATTCCATTTTCTTACTTTACTTAAATCGGCTAAAACAGATTTATCCCCAAGCACACCTTGAGCAATAACTTGATCCAGACGCTCCAAACATAAATAATTGGATCGACCTTTCAATAATGCAATTTTTCCAGAATAATTTAAGGCTTTTTTTATGGCAGGTAGATCTCTTGAAAAGAGTTGATCTTGTAGATTTTTAGAGCCGGTTGAAATAATCGTTTTCTTTCCTGCAATAAGTGCCGGTGCTAAATAAGCAAAAGTTTTTCCTGTACCTGTTCCAGCTTCTACAACAAGCGGGCGCTTATTTTGAATAGCATATCCTACAGATTGAGCCATTTCGAGCTGTTCTGCTCGTGGCTTAAATCCTTTGATATTCTTACTCAATTCGCCATCACTGGAAAAGATCTTACTTATCTGTTTTTTCATAATGCTTACTATCTAGAAATAGGCGAAGATTTTATCATTATTAGACTCATTTATGTATGAATTCTAATGTTTTAGATAAAACAAAAACCCCAAGCTCTTCAGCTCGGGGTTCTACATTCAGACCTGGCGGTGTCCTACTCTCACATGGGGAAGCCCCACACTACCATCGGCGCATCGGCGTTTCACTTCTGAGTTCGGTATGGGGTCAGGTGGGACCACCGCTCTATCGCCGCCAGGATTATTCCTTTAATAACTTTCTATTTCTCTCTGCTACGCTATCTCTAGCGCTCACAACCAAACAAGCTGATTCACTTCAAAACTTTCTCTTCGTCTCTGAGTTTCGTCTTCACAACACCCAAAACCCTTGAGCGTTGTATAGTTAAGCCTCTCGGGCAATTAGTACATGTTAGCTCAACGGCTCGCACCGCTTACACACCATGCCTATCTACGTCTTAGTCTTAAACAACCCTTACAGATTTGTAATCTGGGAGAACTCATCTCTTGGCAAGTTTCGTGCTTAGATGCTTTCAGCACTTATCTCTTCCGCACTTAGCTACCCGGCAATGCGTCTGGCGACACAACCGGAACACCAGTGGTGCGTCCACTCCGGTCCTCTCGTACTAGGAGCAGCCCCAATCAATTCTCCAACGCCCACGGCAGATAGGGACCGAACTGTCTCACGACGTTCTAAACCCAGCTCGCGTACCACTTTAAATGGCGAACAGCCATACCCTTGGGACCTACTTCAGCCCCAGGATGTGATGAGCCGACATCGAGGTGCCAA
>NZ_CALJRX010000019.1 GCF_937976265.1 uncultured Haemophilus sp. | reverse complement strand
TCTTCCGATCTAAGCCGCTAAAGCAGAGCCGACAAAAACGAAAGGCAAACAGCCAGTAGAAAAAACTAAGCAAACTGCAGTAAAAGACAAAAAGACGGTAGCGAAAAGCAAACAAAGTGCCATTAAAGAATCAGCGAAACCTGAAAAAGTGATTGCTAAAAAAACACCCGCGGTTAAAACCGAAGTGAAGAAAGCGGAACCAAAAGCCGTTGAAAAAGCGACTGAAAATAGAGTGGAAACTGTTGCACAAAAAACAGCAAATACGGTGACAAAATCTGTCGTCGTACCAAGATGTAATGATTCAAAAGTTTTTGCGGTATTATCTGATGCCTTTAAAAAACAAGGTGCTGCTACTAACACCCAAATGACAGTGAAACAAATTGCGCAAACCCGAGAAACGCAATCTTATCCACAACAAGGCATTCGCAGCTGTAATGCGATAGTGGAAACCAACGGCGTTAAATATGTTACTGATTACAGCATTATCTTGAATGATAAAGGCTTCTTCGTGCAAGTTGAAAACGCACAACCCGCTCAACGTTTCTAACCTTAATGTGCGTTGTTCAAATGAAGTTGTTTGAATAACGCACGCATTTCTTCTTCATTCAAACAGCGATATTCACCATTACTTAGTCCATCAAGTGTCAAATGGCTCATTTGATAACGGATAAGTCGTAATGTCGGAAAGCCAATATGTGCGGTCATTCGACGCACTTGTCGATTACGCCCTTCACTAATTTTAATTTCCAACCAGCTCGTTGGAATACTTTGACGTTCACGAATAGGTGGATTGCGAGGCCAGAGAAAATCCGGTTCTAAAATCAACCGCACTTTTGCCGGCTTCGTCATCCCATCTTTCAATTCAACACCTTGACGAAGCTTGTCTAAGTCAGCCTCTTCAGGAATACCTTCCACTTGCACAAAATACGTTTTTTCTGTTTTAAACTTAGGATCAGCCAAACGATGCTGCACTTCACCATTATTCGTTAAAATCAGTAACCCTTCGCTATCACGATCCAATCGTCCTGCCGCGTACACATTCGGAATAGCAATAAAATCTTTTAACGTAGCTCGGCCATTTTCATCGGTGAATTGTGTCAGTACATCAAAAGGTTTGTTAAATAAAACAACGATTGTTTGTTCTAATGTAAGTGGCTTTGCTTTTGGCTTAAATGAACGAGTTGCTTTTATCGCTCTTTTGGTCGTAAATGAGTGAGAAGGAAAAGGTTTTGACATATTATTTATTCAGTAAAGAAGAGAAAAAGGGCGGATTTTAACCCGCCCTCTTATATTACCACTGATAGCGATAAACCGCTTGAATTGCATAAGGTTTGTCGAAGTTTTTACCGTCAGCACGGCTTACTTCTAAACCAAAACGATGATTTGCAAATCCAGCATTTAAACCGACCGCACTTTCAAAACGTCCGCGGCTGCTTGCAACATCAAGCGCACTGTTTGTGTAATGAATTTTGCTACTACGGTTTTTGCTGGTAATCGCATTCACTTCTGCATAAGGTTGTAAATTCCAACCATTACTTAATGCAAAGCCTTTGGCTACACGTAAACCAATTCGAGAATAAACAGACGATAAGCTATCTTCATTTTCTTGTGATGAAATATGTGTCCACGCTAATTGTGCTTGCGGTGTGATTGTCCAATCACTCGCAAGGCTAAAGCGTTTGCCTAACTCACTCGAGATAGTATAAGCATTGTAATGACGTTTTTCTGTGAGATCTGAGTTAGCGTGTAAACGGCTGTATTTCACGATGTTATCTACATAAATACCGTTATCTGCAAGATAAGCGGCATATAAGCCCACGCTGTTGCTTCTTACTTTGCCATCACCGTAATAACTATTGAAATCAACATTAGCTTGGCTACGACCTACAAATCCACCAAGGCGTAAGTTATCCGTCACTGCTGCATCAGCGCCCACTTGTACACTATGTACATTTTGTTTGAAACCAGAAGTTTCACTTTCTCCAGTAGAAAGTGCGCCTAATTTTTGGCGAGAATTCACATTGCGAACCCACACATTGCCTTTTTCACCGTTTTTTACTTCACCTAGACGTTGGTGGATGCCACTTAAGTCATCTTCAACTAAAAGCAATTGTGCTTGGCGAAGAGAAACTTGTGCATTTGCCAAGTTTGAAAGTAGAGGTGTGCTTGGTAGCGCTGGATTACTTGGTGTAACTGGTGCAACAGGTGAAGTTGGGGTGACCGCATTTTTAGAATTCGCTAATACCCAATTATTTCCTTCTTTTGTGAGGAAATATTGGTAAGCCCCTAAATCTACACGATTATTCGGGTTCGTTAAGCTAAATGCAGCGTTACCACCATTGGTTTCGACAAGTGTCACTTTTCCGTTAGCAACATTTGCACCTTGGTTAGTTACACCAATTTTATGATTACCTTCAGCAGTGCCTTTAACAACGATTTTATCGCTTTTGTTTTCAGCGATATTCGTGTTTAGATTGAATGTGCCTGAGCCAGTGAGATTGCCACGAACAATGATACCTTGGTAGTTATCATTGGCTAGATTTACTACGCCATTATTAAGAGCCAAATTAGTTAAGCTTGTTGTTTGAACCACGCCATCTTCATCAGTGAAAGCTTTAGTTGTCCAATTGCTATTATTTAAGTTTAAGTTGAGCACGCTATTGCTGTCGGTAGTAGTAACTCCAGAAACAGTAGAATTATTAAAGGTTAGTTGGATATTTTCTGTAATGCTCTCTGTATCATTAAATTTAACATTTTCACCACTAGCAAGCATACCTCCATTTATTGTTGAGTTATTAAAGGTTGCAGAGAAGTGACTGTTGATAACTTCGTCAACCCCAGATCTTAAAGCAATGATTCCACCTTGGGGAATTGAAACATTGGAATTATTAACGATTAATTCTGGCCGAGCTTGATTCTCCGCTTCATATACAAAAATAGAACTATCATTGTTTGATGTTACATTCACATTGTTTAATGTTAATTTGCTCTTCTGATTCAGAGCAAATGCCTCTAATATGGAGTCTTGCTTGCTATCACCCATCAAGACTTTTGAGTTATTCATGGTTACCGTTGAATTATTTAACTCAAATAAATAACCATTAGCATCTGCATTGTTAGGATTAGTAATACTATAGTTTCCACCATTGATTTCAGTTGTGGAATTAGTGATATTCATTACCGCAAAAGAATGATGTCTATTTGCTGGAATAGATAGTGAAGCATTAACATTATTTAATTGTCCGCTTGAGTTTGTCATTGTTACTGCAGATAGAGATCCCCATTCAGGATCATTTATTGGACTGGTTGGATTAATAGAACATTGATTCAACATAGCCCCACTTTGCCCAGTAATTGTCACTCCACCACTATTACAAGCCACATTAGCTGCTAGCGCTGAATTTACTAATCCAAGAGCTACAGCGACCAAACTCACTTTAAAAGTGCGGTTAAAAATTTTATTGTTTTTCATATTAATTCCTTTAGATTATAAAAAAGCCAACTTATTGAATAAGTTGGCTTGAATTTTACCGATTTAATAATTAATCTGCAACTGCGATACGT
>NZ_CALJRX010000018.1 GCF_937976265.1 uncultured Haemophilus sp. | reverse complement strand
TTTTAATTTTTTATCCACTTCTTCGTCCATTGTGTAAGCTACAAGATGTCCTGATGTTATACTTTCTAGTTTCCCATTTGTTGCAATTATTATAATATCTTTTTTGTCGATTTTTCTTAAAACATTTGCACTTAATTGTTGATTTCCACGTCCAAATACATATCCTTGTCCACCCATTGGAGTTACAACAAGAATTGCTCTTTCATCACCAATTACTTCAAGAATATCTCTTTCACTACAATCTTTTCTTACAAGTTGTTTATTTTTGATTATATCAACACCTAATACAGTATATGGTAATCCCAATTCTTTCATAATGTACATAGGAGTTGTTCCAGATCCTATAATGTAAAAGATATCATCTTTCATATCATCAATTATATCACATGCAATTGAAACTTGAGCATCATTATCTGATTGAGGAGTTTGAGATTTCTTGTTTTGTAAATATCTTTGATCAAAAGGTACTTTTAAATATCCATAAAGTCTAACTTCTACTCTATCATCCCTAAAAGCGTCTTCGTCAATATCAACGACATCTTTTTCAATTACCGGAAGCTCCACTCCATTTATAACTTCAAAAAGAAGACTTCCTGCTTGTTCAGGAGTATTACCATAAACTGGTGAGTGTATTTTTACTCCAGCAGGTACTCCTATTACTGGAATTTTATCTTCTACAACAGAATAAACATCTCTTGCAGTTCCATCTCCACCAACGAAGAAAATCAATTCAATATCATTTTCTAAAAAATATTTTAAAAGTTCTCTTGAGTCTGAAACAGAAGAATTTTCTTTTGCATTATAAACAACTTCATAATTCAATCCAAGTTCTTTACATTCCGCATTGATTAATGCACCATATACCGCCGCATTGGCTTGTGAACCTGAGTGTGGTTGTACGTTCACATAATCCGCACCAAACAACTCTTTAGCACGATCAATCGCCAACTGCTCCACAATGTCTGCGTACTCACAACCGCCGTAGTAACGTTTACCTGGATAGCCTTCAGCATACTTGTTAGTAAACTGTGAACCTTGCGCTTCCATTACACGTGGACTCGCATAGTTTTCAGACGCGATAAGCTCGATATGCTCTTCTTGACGACGATTTTCGTCCTGAATGGCTTGCCATAGAACCGGATCGTAATCAGCGATGTTCATACTTTTTTTAAACATTGTGTTTTCCTCGTTGTTTGCATTATTTATGTATAGTTTACCTGTTTCTAGGCAAAAACTTAATCAAAAATTTCGACCATATTTTTCATTATTACAATGAAAAACATTCATTTATCTAAATCGAGCCTTTTTCTTTCACTAATTTTTCAATTAATTTAACTTCTTTTGTTTTCTCACCAGCACTGAGTTTGCGGCATTGGCTGGTTTCTTTCGTATAAGTATTAAAATTGGTCATCCTTGTTGGGCTTTTCATTTTAATCTTCATATCCAAATGATTACCGCAACTATTACAAGGCGAAACAAATTCCTTCTCATAGTCTTTAAATTCTGGAGATTGTTCAATAATTTTCGCAACTTGTGGTGAATGGGCGGTTTTAAATAGACGATCCGTAAAGTCATAACTTAGCTTACCATCACTCGCCTGCCATTTAGCTTTAGCTTGCAATAAATAACGCATCCAGCCTTCTTTTGTATCAATCTGTGAAATGCCACGTAGAAGCACAGTTTGATCCGCTCGATAAGTGACGTAATCAAAATGCTCAACAGGTAAAGGGGATTTGGCGGCAGGTTTTACATGACAAATCCAATCACCGACTAAGGCTTTTTCCTGTTCTGTTTGCTGATGCGCCGTTGCACATCCCGATAGCAATACAGCGACAAGACTACCTAATACTAATTTTCTCATAGTAATACTCCTTTTATTAATTAGATCTCCGTACACTTAAAAATAAAGTGCGGTTAAAATCAGGCTTGTTTTTTATCAAGCTTAAAATAATTGTATCTATTTCGTCACAAACCACTGATTCAATAACTGAATATCTTTGTCATTCTCGGTGACTCGTCTGCAAGTCGCAAAATCTTTACCTAGAATAAGTTGATTGCTATTCTGTTTAAGTTCAATTGGCATATTCACGTGATCGCCTGATTTGCTATAAAACGTAGCTAATTTCTCTTTTTCTTGTTTTTGTAATTTCTTATCTTGCTTGATGGCTTTCGCCACATTGTTACTGTGCGCAGGCACCATCGCGCGATTAACAAAATCAAAACTCAAGACATTATTTTGGCTCTGCCATTTCACCTTACCTTTTGTTAAATAACGAATAGTCGTTTCTTTATCCAATTCCATGTAGGAAATGCCTCGCAAGGCGCCTGTTCCATCTGGCTTTAAGACAAAGTGATCTAAGCGATCGTAAGTTTGTTTATCTTGTGTCGGGATAGTACGACAAATCCACTCGCCATCTAATGTTGCACTTTGTGAGACATTTGAAGCCCCCGAGCAACCTGTTAATAATGCAGCAACAAGGCTACCTAATATTAATTTTCTCATGAGATACTCCTTTTATTGACCGTAGGGATAACATTGATCACAACAAAATAGGCAAATTTTCGTTTAATCAGGAATGTGTAAAAGGCGACAGTTACATAAATCATCACTCTCAAATTCTGATATTTCACCTGCAACCTTATTCGGAATGGGAAATAAACGCACAGTGAGTGGTTTATTTAAGCGAAATGCCATCGTTCCCGTGTCGCGCATAATAGCTGCTATGCTTTCTGCCTTAACATTTCCGGCCACTGGAACCGTGTCTAAACCGATACCACATACAGCGCTATAAGTCAGTAAAGCGCGAATATCAAAATAGTGTTTTTGTGTACCTTCGGCTAAACCTAAATCTTCTGTCACCGCCAACATTAATCCAGAAAACCCAACTAATGGCACACGTTGGATTGACTTAAACACTTTTGTCAGTAGCGCAGAAACCTCTACTGAACCGGCTGCACCAAAATAGGGCAATCCCATTAATTCATAAATTTTTGTCATGGATGAACAATTTTTAGATGGTGCCGCCGAACTATCAATGCCTGCAAATTCAAATTCACCTGATAATTTGACCGCACTTAACATCTCTAATACTTGATCTACATGATATTGCAGAGCTTGCGACATAGCCTGATAACAATCAGCATAAAATTGATTATGAGGCGACTTTGGTACAGATTTTAATACTTCGACTAATAAGTCTGGCGTTTCTAAACCAATGACAAAACTATTTGGCAAATGACTTAGATGATAACCAGCAGGGAAATAAGGAATAAATGGCTTGCAGTTAAAATTCACAGTAAAGTTAAAATTGCCTTCGCCACGTGGTGTGATATTTGCAATTCGTTGTACGGCATAAACAGATTGCTCAATAAGTTCATTATCTAACACGCCATTTTCATCTAATGGTACATTGACACAAGCATTACACAAGTCGCCATAAGCCGCGATTAACTCTGGCAATAAAGCAATTTCCTCTGTATTTCTCGCCGCGCCTATTGCAAATCGAAGACGAATTCCACTTTCATTAAATTTATTCAATAATTCCGTTAAATACTGCAAATCTGCTTTTGCTGTTTGCAAATTGGTTAAATCCAAATATTCACCAAAAGGATTGGTAATGACCCGAATTGATTGCAAGGTATAACCAGCTTTCTGCACAGCAGGCAATAACAAATCAACATCACGTTTCACCGAATAAAGTGCGCTTTCCCATTGCGATTTATCTTTATGTAATGTTAGAAAAAAACTGATTGTGCGAAGACGACATAATTCTTTATTTTTATAATCCATACGATTCCTTAACATTAAATGTAGTTATTTTTGCTGCTCACGTTCAACAGCACGATAACCAATATCTCGACGATAAAAACGTCCAGACCATTGAATTTGCTCAGCGAGTTTTAAGGCTTTTTGTTGCGCTTCAAATACACTTTCGCCTAACGCAGTAACACAAAGCACGCGACCGCCGTTCGTGACTAACTTGCCTTCTTGTTCTGCAACGCCCGCTAAGAAAACTTTCTCATTTTCGACCGCACTTTGTGGTAAACCGCTAATCACATCGCCTTTACGATAATCGCCTGGATACCCTTCCGCAGCTAACACAATACCTAAGGACGCTTTTGGATTCCACTGGGATTTCACTTCGTCCAATTTGCCATCACAGGCTTTAAGACAAAGCTCCACCAAATCCGATTCCAAACGCAACATAATCGGTTGGGTTTCTGGATCACCGAAACGGCAGTTAAATTCAATCACTTTTGGCTGACCGTTCGGCATAATCATTAATCCTGCGTATAGGAAACCAGTGTAAACATTGCCTTCTGCCACCATGCCATTAACAGTTGGATAAATCACTTCACGCATAATGCGATCATGAATTTCTGGTGTCACCACTGGTGCAGGCGAATACGCCCCCATACCGCCAGTATTTAAGCCTGTATCATTTTCGCCTACACGTTTATGGTCTTGACTGGTTGCCATAGGTTCGACGTTTTTACCGTCCACCATGACGATAAAGCTGGCTTCTTCGCCATCTAAAAACTCTTCAATCACCACTCGGCTACCCGCTTCGCCAAAGGCATTACCTGAAAGCATATCACGCACAGCCTCTTCCGCTTCCTGCAATGTCATTGCAACGATGACGCCTTTACCCGCCGCCAAACCATCTGCTTTTACGACAATTGGCGCACCTTTTTCACGCAAGTACGCCAATGCAGGTTCTACCTCGGTGAAGTTTTGATATTCTGCCGTTGGGATTTTATGACGCGCTAAGAAATCTTTGGTAAAAGCTTTGGAACCCTCCAATTGCGCAGCCGATTGCGTTGGTCCGAAAATGTTTAAACCCGCAGCACGAAACGCGTCCACCACCCCAATCACAAGCGGTGCTTCTGGCCCTACAATCGTTAAACCAATGTGGTTATCTTGGGCAAATTTAACCAATGCTGGAATATCCGTTGCAGCAATATTCACGTTTTCGACCTTTTGTTCTAACGCTGTCCCCGCATTGCCCGGTGCAACGAAAATTTTATTGGCCAATGGAGATTGCGCCGCTTTCCAAGCCAGAGCGTGTTCACGACCGCCGTTTCCGATGATGAGGATATTCATGTTGTAGTCCTTGTGTATGCTTAATTTAAAAAAGTGCGGCTATTTTTTACCTGCAATTCCCCCTCTTTTGTAAAGAGGGGGCTAGGAGGAGATTTAAACAATATTGAATTTAGTATGAGCTTGAAATCACTTCTGCCAAATCTCCCCTTGTACAACCCAAACATCGTTTACATTTTCCCTAAGGACATCGTTTACATTCGTTAGGTTGTTTATGCCACAATGTGGCAGATTTAATTTTCATTTCCTTGGCATCAAAACTGCCCAGTAAATGAAAGCGATAATAAATATGCCAAATGCCATCGGCATAAGGCTCGAACGCTACAGGTTCATTGGCAAGCACTTGGCTGAGATAATAAGTTTTTCCTTGCCATTTAATTTCGCCACCGAGTTTCACTTTGCGGATTTCAACATTATCCCCATAGTCATATGGCTCAATGTGACCTGTATAAATTCGCTTTGACGGCTCATAACATTCGGCAGGTGTTTTGCGACCAATGCCTTCATGTGAACGTTCTTCGTTGTATTCTCGTAAGAATTGGTTGAAGAATGTCTGTTGAGTTTCAAAGCTATTTTGAGGTTGAAGCGCTGCTTTTAAGCTACGGTGCATTCGTTCGTGTCGTCCGTTTTGCTCTGGGTGTGATGGCTTAATTCGTTCAGGACGAATACCTAAGTCAATCCACCATTTAGAAAGCTTACTGATTCCACCTAATGCTTGCGATGCAAAAGGTGAGCCGTTATCGGTACGAATCGAATATGGCAGACCAAATTGCTCAAAAAGGCGTTCAAACTCAGCAATAACGGGCGCTGATTTTGTATTCGGCAACCCCTTACAGCAAAATAAAAAGCGACTGAAATTATCCGTAATCGTCAGCGGATAGCAGAACTTCTGATTGCCGAGTAAAAATTGCCCCTTGAAGTCAGCACTCCAAGTGGCATTGGGTGCGGAGCATTCGCCAAAAGGTTGGGTGTCTGCACTCATACGACGCTTCGTCTTACGAGGCTGAACTAACCCTGCACGCGCCAAAATTAAATCGCCCGTGCTATCAGCTGGTTTTTTCGCCTCTGGAAAATGCCGAGTAAAGCTATCTAAAAGCTTTTTAGCACCCCAGTGAGGACGTTTAAGTTTCTCACTGATAAGCCAGTCACAAATCCATTGTGGCGTGGCATTAGGGCTATGATGAGGTTTACGAGATAACTCGGTTAAGCCCTCAAAGCCAAGCTGTTGGTGGCGTTTAATCCATTTATCTGCCGTTGGACGGCTAATATTAAACTGCTGACACAGTTCAGTTTTAGTATAGCGTTGGCTTAGCCACGCGTTTAAGAAAAGTACACGCTGTTGCATCGCATCGGTCTCTATCCAAGGCATCATCAATCTCCAGTGGATTAGGTATTTTGATGATAAGTTTACGGGAAAAATGTAAACGATGTCCTCAGGTTAGAATGTAAATGATGTTATCAGGTTGTACCCTTGGGCGACCTTTAGGTTTGGGGTGGAGCCCATTTATACCGTTTT
>NZ_CALJRX010000017.1 GCF_937976265.1 uncultured Haemophilus sp. | reverse complement strand
TCTCAATAAAAAAGGTCGTCTGAAAACGATATGATTGTTTTCAGACGACCTTTTCTATGTTATTTCACTCCCCAATATACCAGCCCCTTATATGGTAACTTAATATTAGGCAACCAAAAATTTTCTCCCTGCCAACCTTTATCTTTACTTCCCACTACTTGATAAAGTGTAAGGAATAAATCATTGGGATATTTTTCTCCTAATTTACGGTCGTCTTCCGAAAGCATTGTGCCAGTTGCTCGAGAAAGTTTACGTCCGGTTTTGATCAAAACATAGGTTTTAAAACTTGGACGTTGTGCCTTTAATGCTTCTACACCAGCAATAAATTTTTCCTTATTCCAGTCATCTGGAACATAATGACCCAATTTATCTAAAACCAAGAATAAATCTTCTATATCTATTTGATATAAATCAGATCGAATTTCATCTTTCAAAATAGAAGGCAAAATTTTGTTAATCTCCGACAAATTATCCTCGTTTGGGTAAAGTGGAAAATAATTCACACCACCCACAATTTGATTGATACTGTCGAATTTCAATACATTTTTTCGAGTCGGATTGATATTTTTCGGATAAATAACCTGAATATTGCCATCTGAATTTTTTGCCTGCTCAATAATCAAATTATTTGCTTGATTGAGTTGTACAAAGAAGTAATAAACATCAAACGGAATATAAAGCCGTAATAATGATTTATCACGGTCATATCCAAAAATACGCGAATGTTGCCAGAAAGTATCTGCATTCGGTTTTTTGGCAGTGCGACTATAATAAACCGTTTGTAGTTTCGGAATAGTTAAGCCTCGTCCAATCACATTCCCACCAATAATAATGTTAAAGCCTCTTTCTAAATCAAAATCTGATTCTGTCTGCGAGTTAACGACGAGAGTATAAATTTGCTTGTTTTCTAAAAGTTCTATTAGTTTTTCATAAATTTCCTCAAAATGATGAATATCAGGCTTAGTCTTTTGTAAATCCAAATAGCCTTCTTTAAAGCTGTCTGCAAAATTCTCCCCGCTATTAATCACTTGTACCAAATCATTCAAAAAGGCTTGGATTTTTTGAGAAAAGGCTTGATGATCTTGGATTTTATAACTTGGATGTAAAGCAAAATTACAATTGGTTTTACCGCATAAAGCAAACTCTGCACAAGTAAGCAGAAAACTGTGCAATGCCTGTTTTACCCCTTCGGCAATTTCACCGCTCGCATCTTTCATATCGTCCAATTCACTGTCAATAAAGCGAACGATATAGCTTGGAGGATCAGAGAAGACAAAGTTACCACCGATGTATTTTTCACCAGCTTCAAAGAAATGGATAAATTCAGGTTGCCAATCAGATTCTTCATGTTGCAATAAAAGCGATTGAGGTGTGGCGGTCAACTGAATAAATAGACTTTGACAACAGGAATTCTTAATGTCATTTAGCAGTTTATTGATAGTACTGGCATCTTTATCCGGCTTATCAGTATTAGTATTTAGACTGGCCGCATCGGCTTCATCGTCCACAATAACCAAAGGATAGCCTTTCAGGCTACTTTGACTGGCAAACAAATTACGCCAACGTTTCAATACACGGGCATTCTTTTTAATCACGACCAAGATGGGATTATTTGCCTTCATTACCTGCATAAAACTTCGGTCATCATTTTCAGACAAAACAATAAAATTTTTCAGATTGTCTTTGGCACGCTTGACTGTTTGTTCCTGCAAATCTACGCTGTCAGTAGTGAGATATAAGAAAACTTTGTGGTCGCCATCATCAGCCAGCGCACTTAATACACCCAAAACCTGTGCCGTTTTGCCACTTTGAACATTGCCTAGCAATAAAACATTTTGAGCGATTTTCGGCTCGGTTTGTGATAATTTCCCCATAAAGCCATCAACGGTATTTTTAACAGAATCAGCTAATTCGGACGGGGTTAATTGATTCAAGTAGGTTTGCAACATTTAGTTTTTCCCCTTAAATGAGAGTAGCCAAACATCAGGATTGTCGGTTGAACGGAACTCAAAATGATCGTTACCGTATTGGCGTAAGGTTTCATGCGTAATCTTCTCGTTATTTTGCAGACAACCACGATTTTCCAAACGACCTTTAATCCATTTGCCAAGTGTTTTCAAATCATTTTCTGAGCGAAAATTTTTGGAATAATCTCCCGATGTCTTACATTGAAATTGCCAACCATCATCAGTAATAACTGTAAAAGACTTCAGAATCGGATACCCTTCTTGTGAAGTGATGTCTTTGGATACAATCAACTCTACTTCATACCAGGGTCGTGGTTTGATAAACCCCCGTTTATCTCGTCGACCTTCTCCAAAAAATACATTCAAATTACTTTTTTCTTCGGTTTTAGCCGGAATTGAGAAATGATATTCTGACGTTTGAGCAAATAGTTGCCGAATCTTTTCTAGTCCAATTTTTTGGACACCCAAACAATTTTCTAAATGACTGTTATGTTCAATAAATGTACTCGGTCTCTCAACTTCTTGGATATTTTTGCCTAGCTTATGAATGGTATTTTGAATATCTGCCTGCAACATCTGTGCAACCTTACCATCCAAATGTAACATGGTTTCATAAGTACGCTCCGTACTATCCCAAAAACACGTTAAGTTAGCAGAACCAATTAATCCATTGATTTGTTGATAATTTTTAAAGGAATACATTTTTCCGTGAAATTTCACAAAGGGAGAAACATAGACAGCTCCTCTTTTCTCATGTTGCAAAAAATCATTTAATTTACATAAGCTGTCATATTGCAAATGGCTAAAACCTTCCAAATAATGCATTCCAACCAATAAATCTATTTTTTGAATGTGATCATTTAGCTCCAAGATTTTATGTAACTCAACCACTGCGTCATTAGATACATAACCAGTCGCCATCAACACTTCATCCGCTGATTTAAATAAATCCATCCAAACCGCATTAAGTGATTTTTCAGTGATTTTGGCATTGGCGATATTGGAAAAAACTGTATTCATTGTTTTCCCCCTCGAATTTTGCTTAATCGGTCATGAAACAAAATTTCTTTTTCTGCGACCAATTTCTCATGCAAATCTACTTTCTCATAGTTGCCTGAAAAAATCGGTAAAATGCTTTTTGCCAGTTCAACTACTCCTTGAGGCGGGACAGCATTACCAATCTGACGGCGTACTTCCGTCGTTGAGCCAACAAACTCAAAATCATCAGGAAAACTCTGAAGCCTTGCTCGTTCTCTATTAGTAAAAGCACGCGGTTCAGGGAAGTGATAGCCCCAAGTACCACCGCCACCTGCTGCAATAATTGTTTTTGATGGCTCGTTCCGATGCATACGACGATAAACGTGGCTAATCATACCTTTCACATATAAAGGATGATCTTTAGGAATATCGGTAAAATTTCCACCTTCAGGAATTAATTCCAACATACGGCGTGTTTTATCACTAATTTTTAGTAATTCATTATTACTAACATTTTGTGGAATATTAGATATCGCTTGACCAGCAGTTACATATGGTTTTAAACCATTTTCGCCAGTTTCATTGTGCGTCGGTTCTGGATGGCGAAAATCAAATCCTGTATCCAAACGTACTCCGACAATCAGCACACGTTCACGAAATTGAGGTACGCCAAATTCAGCAAAGTTATACAGCTTCGCCTGAACGTAATAACCGCAATTTTCAAAATCGGTAATAATTTGCTGGATGGCTTTTTTCTTGTTGGCAGTCAACAAACCTTTTACATTCTCAGCAACAAAGACTTTTGGTTTTTTTGCATTTACAAAACGTAAAAAGCTTTTATAAAGATTGCCACGTTCACCCTCTAGGCCCGGCTGTTTCCAAATCATGGAAAAATCTTGGCAAGGGAATCCGCCTAAAATGATGTCGCAATCGGGAATAGTTGGATCGTTAGGATCTATTTGTTCAATATCGCCCTCTACGATGACATCGCCGATATTTTTACGGAAACTTTCGCAAGCCCAATGGGAAAAATCGTTCGCCCAAACAGTTTCATAACCAGCTTGGTGAAAACCCAAATCTAAACCTCCACATCCTGAAAATAGAGATAGAATTCTGGGTTTCTTGTCAGATGAATTAAACTTTGAGATTTTTTTAGATGACATAGGATTTCACTCCTATGTATAGATTTGATAAAAACCCTTGAAGGGATTTTAATAGAGAACTAGGCAAGGCAAGGCAAGGCAAGGCAAGGCAAGGCAAGCTTACCATCGTTATTTTGAAATAAAATCATTTTTCTAAAACTTCCATGTAAATTTTTCCTATTATGCCGCAAAAAAACAGCAAATGCCGCTGCATTAAACCAGTTATGAATACTTGAAATTATAAATAAAGTATTCATAATCCCAAGGTCGTCTGAAAACGATATGATTGTTTTCAGACGACCTTTTCATACATCAAATATTCCACAGGGAAAACACCATGGCAAAAGCCCCCAAAACCATCTACCAATGTTCCGAATGCGGCGGCACTTCCCCGAAATGGCAGGGTAAATGCCCGCATTGCGGCGAGTGGAACACGCTTCAGGAAAGCCTTGCCGCGCCCGAACCGAAAAACGCCCGCTTCCAATCTTGGGCGGCGGACACTTCGA
>NZ_CALJRX010000016.1 GCF_937976265.1 uncultured Haemophilus sp. | reverse complement strand
GCCTTCGGGTTATGAGCCCGACGAGCTACCAAGCTGCTCCACCCCGCGTCTGATGGCGCGTAATATACTCGTTTCAAAAATTATTGCAAGATTTAAACTGAATTTGACTTTCCGTTTGTTAAGAAAATAAACAAAATGAATATTAATTAACCATTTTATGAAATAGTGCTAGTCCTAAAAGGGAATTTTTGATAGCGTATGCAACTTTGTATTAGTTAGTTTAATTTAGGAAAATAAGAATGAAATTTCGTCAAAATCTCGCTATAAAAATTCTCTCTGTCATGGCGGCAGTTTCGGTGCTTGCGTCATGTGGTTCAGCACCAAGTAAAGTCTCTTCAAAAAATAATTCAAGTATTCCGCGTACTGCGACAGGCGATGATCCACAAAAATTTGGGGCAAAGTATAGCGGACGTAATTATCAACAAGCTATTTTAAGCCCTGTTGCTTCTGTGGATAACAAAAGTGCGGTTGTAAACCAAGGTGATTTTTTAACGCAGCTTTCTAATGTACGTAGTTATTCAAACTCAATTACTAATCGCTTTGCCGCGAATTATGGAAAAATTACAAACTGGGTGCTTGCAGGGGCTAATGTGAATGAATTAGCACAATATGGCATTAACCCTCAGATTATGAAAGGTTTTGATGGTTACCAAAACGTCTTGATGACGGGTTATTATTCGCCGGTTATTCATGCTCGCCGTACTGCACAAGGCAAATACCAATACCCAATTTATGCGATGCCAAGTTATAAACGTTATAGCCGTGCGGAAATTTACAATGGCGCATTAGCAGGAAAAGGCCTAGAGCTTGCGTATAGTGATTCAATGATGGATAACTTCTTACTTGGCGTACAAGGTAGTGGTTATGTTGATTACGGGGATGGAAATTTAAATTATTTAGCCTACGCGGGTCAAAATGGTTATAAATATCAAGCGGTTGGTCGTTTATTAGTAGAAGATGGTGAAATTCCAAAAGAAAAAATGTCTATTCAAGCGATTCGTGAATGGGGCAAAGCAAATCCATCTCGTGTACAAGAATTGTTAGAGCGTAACCCATCTTATGTTTTCTTTAAAAACGATCCGACAGGAAAAGTGAAAGGTTCTGCTGGTGTGCCTTTAGTACCAATGGCTGCGGTTGCGTCTGATCGCAATGTCATTCCTTCTGGTACCGTATTATTGGTTGAAGTGCCAGATATTGATAATAATGGTAACTGGATGGGCACACACAAATTACACTTAATGGTGGCGCTTGATGTGGGCGGAGCGGTAAATGGTCACCACTTTGACTTATACCGTGGTATTGGCGATCAAGCAGGCCATATCGCGGGTTTATCAAAACACTATGGACGTGTTTGGGTACTACAATAATGGCTCGTGTCGATAACTACGAACAACGTTTTGGCGGCATTGGTCGCCTTTATACACCAGAAGGCTTGGCGCATTTGCGTCAGGCTCATGTGTGCGTCATTGGTATTGGCGGCGTGGGTTCGTGGGTGGTGGAAGCATTGGCTCGAAGTGGCGTAGGGCAGATCACCATGATTGATATGGATGATATTTGTGTCACCAATATTAATCGTCAGCTCCCTGCGTTAAGCGGCAATATTGGCAAACTTAAAACAGAAGTGATGGCAGAGCGCGTTAAGCTGATTAATCCAGAATGTGTGGTGAATATTATCGATGATTTCATCTCACCGGATAATCAAGCCGAATACTTAAATCGTGGCTATGATTATGTCATTGATGCCATTGATAATGTGAAAACCAAAGCGGCGATGATTGCCTATTGCAAACGTAATAAAATCAAAATTATTACCATTGGTGGTGCGGGTGGTCAGACCGATCCTTCGAAAATCCAAATTGCCGATTTAAGCAAAACGATCCAAGATCCATTATTGGCGAAAGTGCGGTCAGTTTTACGCAAGGATTTTAATTTTACCCAAAATCCACAACGTAAGTTCGCAGTTGATGCGGTGTTTTCTAGTCAGCCTCTGATTTTCCCTAAAATGGGCGAGGGCTGTGAAGTATCAGCCACCATGAATTGTGCAAATGGTTTTGGTGCGGCAACCATGATAACCGCAACTTTTGGATTTTTTGCTGTTTCTCGGGTAATCGATAAATTATTAAAATAAAGAAATGAAGCAACGTGAAAACGTTGCTTTTTCTTTATGAATAAAAGTATTCAATAAGATGAAGAAATATCACTTCATTTTTTTAATTTGAAATGTTGCAATTTTATCAAAAAGGCGTAGTCTATGTTAGCTTTGAGAATAATTCCCAATAAAAATAAGGAAACAAAAATGAAACAAGTATTAAAAATGAGTGCAATTTCTACCGCACTTTTAACGCTTCCAATGATGGCAAATGCAGATGTATTGGCATCCGTGAAACCCCTCGGTTTTATTACATCGTCTATTGCTAATGGGGTAACAGATACGCAAATTTTAGTGCCAGCGGGTGCTTCTCCTCATGATTACAGCTTAAAACTTTCAGATGTACAAAAAGTGAAATCGGCAGATTTAGTACTTTGGGTTGGTGAGGATATTGACGCTTTCTTAGCAAAACCAATTAGCCAAATTGACAGCAAAAAAGTCATCAATATTTCTGAGATTCCAGAAATTAAACCGCTTTTAAGTAAAGTTCATCATGAGCATTATCATGAAGGCGATGAGCACGAGCACGGACATAGCCATGATCACAAACATGGACACGATCATAAGCACGAACATGATCATGACCATCATCACCACGATGTAGATGAAAATGGGTTAAGTGTAAACTGGCACTTATGGTATTCACCAGCCATCAGCCAAATTGTGGCACAAAAAGTGGCGGATAAATTAACAGAACAATATCCGGATAAAAAAGAGCTCATCGCGAAAAACTTAGCCGATTTTAACCGCACTTTGACTGAGCAAAGCGATAAGATCAAAGCGCAATTAGCGCCACTTAAAGATAAAGGCTTCTTTGTGTTCCATGATGCTTATAGCTATTTCAATGATGCTTATGGTTTAAATCAAACCGGTTATTTCACCATTAATCCATTAGTGGCACCAGGTGCAAAAACCATTGCTCACATTAAAGAAGAAATTGAAGAACATCGTGTAAATTGTCTTTTTGCTGAACCTCAATTCACACCAAAAGTGATTGATACTCTTGCGCAAAGTACAAAAGTTAATGTTGGTCGTTTAGATCCTATTGGCGATAACGTACAGCTTGGTCCAAATTCCTATGCGAATTTCCTTCAAGCCACCGCTGATAGCTATGCTCAATGTTTAAGTAAATAATCTAATTTGCTTCTATCTTAAAAACAGCCTTTAAGGCTGTTTTTTTATTTTCCCCATCTAAATCGCCCGAATGATTTTCAATTTTTAAGAAATTTTCGCTTGTTTGAGCGGAGCGAGTTCGGAAATTTCTGTAAAGAAAATTGAAAAAGAATGAGGATTAGCGATTTAATTGGGGTGTGTTTTCTTTTGCCTACTTTGCTTTGCACAAGCAAAGAAAAGTAGGTC
>NZ_CALJRX010000015.1 GCF_937976265.1 uncultured Haemophilus sp. | reverse complement strand
TGCCGCAGCGTTATTTTGTCGATAATCCGAAAAGCCGTTTCGACGATGAATGGGATGAGGCGGATTTGCAGCCTGTCCGCGCCTTGTTTGAAGCGCATCACGCGGATATCGCCGCCTTTATTTTGGAACCGGTCGTGCAGGGTGCGGGCGGTATGTATTTTTATTCGCCAACTTATTTGGTGAAAGCGCAAGCGCTTTGTAAACAATATGGTATATTGCTAATTTTTGATGAAATTGCCACAGGTTTTGGTCGCACAGGGAAATTATTTGCAGCTGAGCATGCTGGGATTTCACCAGATATTATGTGTATCGGTAAAGCTTTAACAGGTGGTTATTTAACTTTATCTGCAAGCATTACGACCACTGAAATTGCGCAAACTATTTGTAGCGGTGAAGCTAAATGCTTTATGCATGGGCCAACTTTTATGGCAAACCCGTTGGCTTGTGCAATTGCGACAGAATCTATCCGTTTATTGTTGGAAAGTCCTTGGCAGCAAAATATTCAGCGAATTGAGCATTCCTTAAAACAACAGCTTTCGCCTTTATCTGAAAAAGATTATGTCAAAGAAGTTCGCGTATTAGGGGCGATTGGGGTGGTTGAAATGAAAAGTGCGGTAAATATGAAAACTTTAGTCCCACGTTTTGTGGAACAAGGTGTTTGGATTCGACCTTTCGGTAAACTGGTTTATGTGATGCCACCATTTGTGATTAAAGATGATGAACTTCAGAAATTAACGGAAGGCATGATTCTGGCTTTAACACAGGAATATGAACATTAGGATAAAAAATGGATGCTTTTAAACAGCAACTGGAACAGCTTAGGGCACAAAATCAATATCGTTCAATTCCAGACTTAGTTCATCAAGGACGATATATTACGCGAGAAAATCGCAAAATGTTGAATATGTCATCTAATGATTATTTAGGTTTGGCATCAAATGAAAACTTGCGCCAGTCTTTTTTACAGCAATATGGCGGTAATTTTCCCTCTTTTACCAGTTCTTCATCGCGTTTATTAACGGGCAACTTTCCTATTTATACCGATTTGGAAGAGCTTGTCGCACAACGTTTCCAACGAGAAAGCGCTTTATTATTTAACAGTGGCTATCACGCCAATCTTGGTATTTTACCGGCGTTGACGACAACAAAAAGTTTAATTTTGGCAGATAAATTAGTGCATGCCAGTATGATTGATGGTATTCGTTTAAGCCAATGTGAGTTCTTTCGTTATCGTCATAATGATTATGAACATTTGAAAAATCTGCTTGAAAAAAACGTCGGAAAATTTGACCGCACTTTTATCGTTACCGAATCTGTTTTCAGTATGGACGGCGATGTGAGATCGGAAGAGCG
>NZ_CALJRX010000014.1 GCF_937976265.1 uncultured Haemophilus sp. | reverse complement strand
AAATGGTTGGAAGTTATTTGGTTCTTTAGGTTACAGCAAAGGAAGTATGTCTAATGGTGCAAGTTTAATGTCACTTCAACCAATTAAGGCAATTATTGGCTTAGATTATGAGCAGCCTGATGGTAAGTGGGGTATTTTCTCTCGTTTAACTTATCTCGGTGCACAAAAAGCGAAAAATGCTAAATATCTTAAGACAGTTGAGCGTTGTGTAAAAAAAGAACGTGTTCCTAATCCTTACTATTATTATGGTATTGGTGAAGAATTTGAAATTAAATGTACGGAAGAGGCTCATGAAACAGAGTTAGAAACTTGGAAACATTTAAATTCAAAAGCCTTTGTATTCGATATGTTTGGCTTCTATAAACCAACTGAAAATATCATTTTACGTGCTGGAATTTATAATATATTTAATCGTAAATACCACACTTGGGATACTTTGCGTGGATTAAATAATACAGGTGGTAAAATAAACTCTGTAGGATTAAGACCTAATTATAGATATGGCGGTTACCCAGGTCTTGAGCGCTTCTATGCACCAGGCCGTAACTTCGCGGCATCTGTTGAAATTCGTTTTTAACTCATTATTTCCTTAATAAGAAAGGGCGAACATCATGTTCGCCCTTTTATTCACTCACTATTCTTTATTTTTCAAAAGAATCTTTCAAACGCTCATCTGCTCGGCGGGATTCGCCTTTATGTTGAAGTTTATTTAATTGGCGTTCTAATTTTTCTTCAACTTCATTGATCGCTTTATACATATCCTCTGCTGTTGCACTGGCTAACAGATTACCTAATGGAGTTCCAATTGAAGCCTCTACAGAAAAGCCGTTTGGCACTTTACTTAAAACAAAGTGCGGGCTAATCAGTTGAGTGTGCCATTTCTCTAATTTTGCAAGTCTTCCCTCCACATGTTCACGGATTGCAGGGGTGATTTCCATTTGTTTGCTTGTGATATTGAGTGTCATAGCATTTACCTCTTTTGCTTAAATGAACCCTTCGGTTCTGTTCATCTTTAACTACAACATATCGACCTTGAACTGCTTTTTCAAGTGCTTTTAGTCAAATAAAAAAACAAATGTTCAAAAATATGATCGGGATCTAATTTCTGCAAAAATATAATTTTCTTTCTGTGCAAACTTGTTATGATATAAAACTGTAAACAACAAAGGGAAGCGCTCAGCTTCCCTTTTCTTTTTACGACATGAATTAGGCTAATTCATCTTGATCATGTTGCGTAGCTTTTAAACGTTCAAAGTAATCCTTAGTTTCTGAAATAATCTCTTTACGCAAACCAATTAATGCTATCAAGTTCGGGAAGGCCATTAAACCATTTACGATATCCGCTAAAATCCAGATTAAATCTAAGGTGAGGAATGAACCCGCCCCAACCAGAACAATAAACACAAAGCGATACAATTTAATACCACGGATACCGACTAAGTAAAGGAAACAGCGTTCACCATAATAGCACCACCCTAAAATTGTGGTGAAAGCAAAGAATAATAAGCCAACGGTTACAATAGTTGCACCGATTGATGTGCCTAAACCCTGTGCAAAAGCATAGTTAGTCACGCTGGCACCAGAAAGTTCAGGATTATTCCATGCTCCCGTAATCACAAGCACTAAGCCCGTCATGGTACATACGATGATGGTATCTAAAAATGTTCCTGTCATCGAAATTAAACCTTGGCGAACAGGCTCTTTGGTTTGTGCTGCAGCAGCAGCAATAGGCGCACTCCCTAAACCAGATTCATTAGAGAAAATACCGCGTGCAACACCCGATTGAATGGCTTTCATTACTGTAAAGCCTACTGCGCCGCCCAAAGCCGCTTGTGGATTAAACGCACTATGAATAATTAATGCGATCGCAGCGGGCAGTTTATCATAATTTACCACTAAAATAATAATTGAGGTCGCCACATAGCCGATTGCCATAAAAGGCACAATCACCGAAGATGCCGTCGCAATACGTCTTACACCACCAAGAATAATCATAGCGACCAATACGGTCACCACTGTTGCCGTAATAATAACGGGTACATTGAATGTGTCTTGCATCGCATGCGTAATTGCATTTATTTGAGGGAAGGTACCAATACCGAAAAAGGCCACCAATACCCCAAAGAGCGCAAATAATTTGGCTAGCCATTTAATACCAAGACCACGTTCGATGTAATACATTGGTCCACCCGCCATAAAACCGTATTTATCTCGAACACGATATTTCACGGCAAGTAAACATTCAGCGTATTTAGTTGCCATACCTAATAATGCAACTAGCCACATCCAAAAAATTGCGCCAGGTCCGCCAGATTGTACTGCGGTCGCTACACCCACGATATTCCCTGTACCAATAGTTGCCGCTAATGCCGTACAAAGTGCGGCAAAAGAAGACACATCCCCCTTGCCTTTATTCGCACCACGAGCAAATAAATAGCTCAATGCACGAGGCAAATAACGAATTTGTAAGAAACCTAAACGAAGGGTGAGATAAAGTCCGGTTCCGGACAATAGAATAAGTAGGGGTGGTCCCCATACAAAGCTGCTGATGGCAGATAAGGTTGTCTGTAATGACATTGATGATTCCTCGTCGTTTAAAATACAAATAAACTCGACAAGGAGACAAGAAGAATCCCGATAGAAATATTTTTGATAATACCGATTGTCTTTTGCCCCTGTCCTTTTGCCTGAGCGTTTGGAAAACAATCGAAAAATCGACCGCTCTTTTGCGCCTTCGGCGTCCATTTACATCAATAAAATGCAATGGATCTCTCCAAGGGTTCGTCCAGTAACAGTCCCTGCAATCTTACGATTGCGCCTGAAAGATTTTACCTCGTCGGCGTAGGGGCAATTCCCTACTCTCCAGCTACCTTCTTCCGAACTCACTTTTTACGTTTTATTCTTATTGCAAAAAGTACCGCAAATTTTAACAAACTTAAAAAGCGAACTCAATGGATTGACGAAAAAAGGCTTAGATAACAAGGTGAAAGCCGATAAAAATAAAGTGCGGTCAAAATTTTTCTTATTTTTTTACCGCACTTTCTTAAAAAAGAAAGGCAGGTCATGACCTGCCCTTATCCATTTTAATTATTATAAAATCTCTTTTGCTTTTGCCACCACGTTATCCACGGTGAAACCAAAGAGTTTGAATAATTGATCTGCTGGTGCTGATTCGCCGAAGCTATTCATACCCACTACGCGACCTTCAAAGCCAACGTATTTATACCAGAAGTCTGCAATACCCGCTTCAATCGCAACACGTTTGGTTACAGCTGCAGGTAATACGCTTTCACGGTACGCTGCATCTTGTTTATCGAAACGGTTAGTGCTTGGCATCGAGACGACACGTACTTTTTTACCTTCGGCAGCCAATACATCTGCTGCTTTCACTGCTAATTCCACTTCAGAACCTGTCGCAATGAAGATTAATTCAGGTGTGCCATCACAGTCTTTTAACACATAAGCACCACGCTTAACTGCATCTAATTGTGCAGAAGTGCGGTCCATTTGGGCTAAGTTTTGACGGGTAAAGATCAACGCACTTGGGCCATCTTGACGCTCAACCGCTTGTTGCCATGCGATAGCTGATTCCACTTGGTCACATGGGCGCCATGTTTCAAGATTTGGAATTAAGCGTAATGAGGTAGTTTGCTCAACTGGTTGGTGAGTTGGACCATCTTCGCCTAAACCGATCGAGTCATGAGTATAAACGAATAAAGCGCGTTGTTTCATTAATGCCGCCATACGCACTGCATTGTGTGCATATTCGTAGAACATTAAGAAGGTTGCGCCATAAGGAATGAAACCGCCGTGTAAAGCAATACCATTCATAATCGCTGACATACCGAACTCACGCACACCATAGTTGATATAGTTACCACCTACGTTTTCGTGTGCACGAATTGGTTTAGAACCACTCCATAACGTTAAGTTAGAGCTTGCTAAGTCTGCAGAGCCACCTAAGAATTCAGGCAATACGTGTGCATAAGCTTCGATTGCATTTTGTGATGCTTTACGGCTTGCAATGCTTGCTGGGTTAGCTTGTAATTTTTCGATGAAGGCTTTAGATTCCGCTGCCCAATTTGCTGGTAATTCACCGTTTACACGACGTGTAAATTCTGCAGCAAGTTCTGGATATGCTTTAGCATAAGCGGCAAATTTTTCTTCCCAAGATTTTTCTGCTGCAGCGCCTTTTTCTTTTGCAGACCATTCTGCATAGTATTCAGCTGGAATTTCAAATGGACCATATTCCCAGCCAAGTGCTTTACGGGTTAATGCGATTTCTTCATCACCTAATGGTGCACCGTGACAATCATGAGAGCCTGATTTATTTGGTGAACCAAAACCGATGATGGTTTTACAAATAATTAACGTTGGTTTTTCTTTTTCTGCTTGAGCAAGAATGGTTGCGGCACGAATTTGTTCTGCATCGTGACCATCCACATTGCGGATTACTTGCCAGCCATAAGCTTCAAAACGAGCAGCGGTATCATCGCTGAACCAACCATCTACATGACCATCAATCGAAATGTTATTGTCATCGTAGAATGCGATTAATTTACCAAGTCCTAATGTGCCTGCTAAAGAGCAAGCTTCGTGAGAAATCCCTTCCATTAAACAGCCATCACCTAAGAACACATAAGTGTGGTGATCGACAATTTCATGACCTTCACGGTTAAATTGGCCTGCTAAGGTTTTCTCCGCAATCGCCATCCCCACTGCATTAGTGATACCTTGGCCTAAAGGGCCAGTTGTGGTTTCCACACCTGGTGCATAGCCATATTCTGGGTGACCTGGGGTTTTAGAATGTAATTGACGGAATTGTTTTAAATCTTCGATAGAAAGATCATAGCCTGTTAAATGTAATAAGCTATAAATCAGCATTGAACCGTGGCCGTTAGAAAGCACAAAACGGTCGCGATCAGCCCATTTAGGATTGTTTGGATTGTGTTTTAAGAAATCGCGCCATAATACTTCAGCGATATCCGCCATTCCCATTGGTGCACCTGGGTGGCCTGATTTTGCTTTTTGTACTGCATCCATTGATAGCGCACGAATCGCGTTAGCAAGTTGTCTACGAGTTGCCATGTTTTTCTCCTATCTAAATAATTCCAAGTATTCTAACCTATTTACTGATTGACTTGAGCAATATCTGCAATTTTATTTACCTTGATCAAATTCTACGACGACGTTGATGAAAACGCAGGCTACTCGATTTACCTTGTAAATTAACTGCCGTTTTAGTTTCCACTGGTTTTCGATATGTTCGACGATAATGACTTAAAAAATAATGAATGGAACTGGCGAATAAAGCGCCTAATAAAAAGACCACCACAATTTCACCATATAAACGGTGGAAGACTTGATTAATTTTGCTCTGCGTCGTTTGAGCATACTGCGCATCAAAGGTCACTCGCAAAAAGCCACGAACGGCATTATTGGAAGCAGAGTAAATGGGCTCAACAATTTGTTGTGTTGAAAACTCACCTTCATTTTTATGTTCTAGACCAAGTTGCTCGCGAAGATTGCCGGTATTGGTACTTTGTGCTAATTCCTTGCCGTTATAATCATAAATGGTCGCATCGAGTACAAAGTTTTCTTTGACTAAATTATCTAAATTTTCGACAAGTTGATCGGATTTCGCATTATTAGTTAATAAAACCGAAAATAAATTGGCCTGCTGACGAACCAAAATATGCGACAAATTTGCCACTTGATTCACACTTGAAAGCTGTGAACCAATCTTAAATTGTTTCACGCCAAACAAAATCACGGCCATGGCACCGATACAAAGCAGCACGATGAGCCCAAACATCAGTGATTTTTGAAGTTTTTCTTTAATTAATTGCACGTTGTTTTTCCATTTTTTCGCCAAGATCGGCTAGAATAGATGAGTATTCACAATTTACAGGATTTTCTATGCAAATTCAAAACCTTGCAAGCATTACTCAAAAATATCCCCAATTTCCCACCGCACTTTCGTCTGATTTGCCTCATTCCGATGAAACACATGCGTTTATTTTATACGGCACAACGCTGAATTTAGCCAAATTACTCGAATTCCAACAAAAGTGCGGTCAATCTTTCCAGTGTTTTGATGCATGGAACGTTGAAAAAAATACCGTTGTCCTTTTAAAAGGCGAATGGCTAACTGATTTTATTGCCCACGCTCATGACCTGCAATTAGACATCGCCAAACTGGATTTTGATGCAAAATTATCAGAAAAAGGTTTATTGGTGATGGATATGGATTCTACTGCCATTCAAATTGAATGCATTGATGAAATTGCTAAACTGGCTGGCACAGGTGAATTAGTTTCAGCCATTACTGAAAGCGCCATGCGTGGCGAGCTCGATTTTGAACAAAGTTTGCGTCGTCGAGTGGGAACACTTAAAGGTGCACCAGAAAGCATTTTGCAGCAAGTACGTGAAAAATTGCCTTTAATGCCAGGCTTAATTGAAACCATTAAGACATTACAACAACATGGTTGGAAAACCGCCATCGCTTCTGGTGGCTTTACCTATTTCGCCGATTACTTAAAAAGTTTATTAAACCTCGACTTTGCGGCGTCTAATCAATTTGAAATTATTGATGGCACGCTTACCGGCAATGTAAAAGGTAGCGTGGTCGATGCACAATACAAAGCGAATACCTTGCAAAAACTCGCTGAAGAATACCATATTCCACGCAAAAACACCCTCGCCATTGGTGATGGCGCCAATGATTTAGCGATGATGAATGTTGCCGGATTAGGCGTGGCATTCCATGCCAAACCGAAGGTGCAACAACAAGCGCAAATTGTGGTAAACTTTGCTGACTTAACCGCACTTTTATGTCTTTTAAGTGCAAATGATCGAATTTAATTCATTTTGGGAGAAAATTTATGCCATCTTTTGACATCGTATCTGAAATTACTATGCACGAAGTGCGTAATGCGGTTGAAAATGCAAACCGCGTATTAAGTACACGTTATGATTTCCGTGGCGTGGAAGCGGTGATTGAATTAAATGAAAAAAGCGAAACCGTGAAAGTGACGACCGAATCTGATTTCCAATTAGAGCAATTAATTGAAATCTTAATTGGTGCGTTTGTAAAACGTGGCATTGAGCATAGCTCGTTGGATATTCCAACAGAAAGTGAACACCACGGTAAACTTTACACCAAAGAAATTAAATTAAAACAAGGGATTGAAACGGAGATGGCGAAAAAAATCACTAAATTAGTGAAAGATTCAAAAATCAAAGTGCAAACCCAAATTCAAGGTGAACAAGTACGCGTAACTGGTAAATCTCGTGACGATTTACAAGCTGTTATTCAATTAGTGAAAGGCGCTGAATTAGGCCAACCATTCCAATTTAATAACTTCAGAGATTAATTTAATGAAAAAATATTTATGGGTATTTTTGGCTGCAGTTCCAGCATGTTCGCTCGCAAATGAGAATGCTATGAATCTCGGTGAGAGCGTCATTGATGTTGTAAAATGTGAAACCACCAAAGGTGAAAAGATTTGGGTCGCGCTAAATAATCTTAAAACATTCACTTACATGAAAAATGATGTGAATGTGACTCATCAAACGATAGATAATGCTTACTTACAAGCTTATGCCACAGAAGCGACTCTTTTTCTTCCACCAACAGAAAATAATCAGTTGTGGACGATAATAAAAGAGAGTGCAGCAGATAAAACGGGCATCAATCAAGTTACTATCGATTTGCGTAATGAGAAAGGTAAGCTAATTTCTCATGCTGCTTGCAAACGAAATGACGAGACTTTTTCATTATTAATGGAATCGAGTTTCGATATAAAAGAGCCTACCGATAAAATCCTTGAATTAATGGATCCACCTACGCCATAAAAACGAAAGAGCGGTGCAAAAATGATCTGCACCACTCTTTCTAACTTATCTTTTTCATCTTAGATTCTAATCCCATAAAAATTGGCTCAACAATTTCTTCAGGTAGTCCATGGGTATTTATTTCACTTACTTTTGGATATCGCACGCTGATCTCATGTAAAATTTCCTCTACCACTTCCTTTGCCAAGCCTGCGAGTTTAGCGGTGTTGAAAATATGTCGGAGCTGTATTTTATCCCATAAATAATGTTTATTTTCGCCCTGCCACGCCATTGCCATTTTGACTTTTTGCTTTTGCAGTCCGTTGTGTTTGATTAGCGGATAGGCAGACATCACATCATAAAAAGGCGTTAGACGATAGCGATTCTCTTGTTCTAAAAATAGACTGAAATTTTTGCCATGTCCGTCAATAGCGCAAAGCAGCCAGAAAATAATTTGTGCTTTAAAAAATTGTTTACGATCTGCTTGAGCATTAGATGAGCCATTGAGGAGCGACATAATTTGAAGAATGCTTGGTCCACCGTCATTTTCATATTTTCGTGCAGGAGCAATATTCAGCGCTTGGCACATATCTTCTTGTGGCAAACGAATGAGCCAACTCCTATTTTCAGACCAACGGCGATCAAAGCGCTCCACAATCAGCACTTTCATTTCACCGAAATACTGAATTTGGCTTTGAGGAATCGACAAACCGAAGGCTTTCATAATATTCAAGCAAAGCCATTCATTTTCACAGCTACCGGAAAGATCAAGCTGTCCTTGCGCAACCATACCAATTGGGAGTTTAAAAATATGACTGGTCGCGGTGGAATGCAAAGGACGCTGCCATTGATTCTGGTAATAAAGCAGCGCTGTTTTTTCCTGAGCGCCGGCTAAAGAAATTCTGAAATCCTCGCCTTCTTCCATACCGAGAGGAAAAGTGCGGTAGTTTTTCAGCACATTTTCCACCTCATTGTTATTTAGTGGTTCTGCATAAATTTGGCGTACCGAGCGACTTTCGCCCTGATAAAGCTGAATTGCACCAATACAATCCTGTCCAATCGCCGAAAGTAAATCAAATGGGGATTTTGTTGAGGTTTGAAAACGCTGTTGAATCCGTGAACGGATCTGCTCGTTGTCAGGGAGAAGATTATCGAAGAAATTATAAACAGAATCGCCTCGATAAATTTTGTGCGATAAGGGCAATGACAATGAAATAGGGCGTGAACGCACAGATTCAAGCCATTTTTTAGCATACTGAAATTCAGTTGCACCGCTAGTGAGTTTTCGCCATTCACCTACCAATAAGCCATTCATGGCAACATTTAGAATAGTATTGCTCATCACCACGCCTCATCGTCATCGTATGTTACAGTTGGTTCTTTGATTGAACGGATGATATCAGATGACTTTTTGCGTGGTTGCACAACAAGTTCTAGTTCTAATCCTGCCAGAATTTTAAATAACGTTTCTAATTTTGTACGCTCTGGTTCATTTTCAAACGCTGAAATTCTAGCTTGGGTAGTCCCAGCAAGTTTTGCCACATCAGTTTGTGACAGGTCTCTTTGATAACGAAATTCCCGAATGACATGAGAAAGCATTTTTGCGGTGGTAATAACCATTATTACTCCTTATACCCTACGGCATATAATTTCAATTTATACGCCATAGAGTATAAACACCATTTTATATCTTGTAAAGTATAATCTTTGATTTATATCTTATAGAGTATAAAAATACAAAAACCGGAATATTAATCTGGATTAGATAAAATCCAAGAGCAATAATTAAAGTAATTGAAGTATTGTTGTTTTAAAATAAATAAAAAGAGCGGTCAAAGAAAACACAACATTTTTTGACCGCTCTTTTATTTGCGCTAATTAAGCCAATCTCGCTTTTGCTTCTGCAATCGCTTCTGCTACTCGAAGTGGTGAAACCCCACCTTTCGCACAACGTTTATCTAAACAAGATTGTAGTGAAAGAATGTCATATACATCATCCCCTACCACATCACTAAATTGACGGAATTCAGGAATGGTTAAGTCTTCCAAGGCTTTGCCTTTTTCAATGGCATAAACCACGGTTTCACCGACAATATGGTGAGAATCACGGAATGGCACGCCTTTTGCCACAAGATAATCCGCTAGCTCTGTTGCATTTGAGTAACCTTTTAAGGCAGCTTCGCGTGTACGGTCGGTATTCACTTTTAATTCATCTAATACAAAAGTCGCCATATCTACGCAATCTTGCCAGGTATCTAACGCATCAAAGATCCCTTCTTTGTCTTCTTGCATATCTTTGTTATACGCTAACGGTAAACCTTTTAAGGTCATCAACATACCGGTTAATGCGCCCATGACACGGCCCGCTTTACCACGAATCAATTCACAAGCGTCTGGATTTTTCTTTTGCGGCATTAAAGACGAGCCGGAAGTCACACGATCTGACAACTCCACAAAATTCGCTTCACCACTGTTGAAAATAATCATATCTTCTGCGAAACGAGAAAGGTGCGCCATACTTAAAGACGCCGTTGAAAGTAATTCCACAATATGGTCACGATCAGAGACGCTATCCAAACTATTACGCGTCGCAAAAGCAAAACCAAGATCGGTGGCTAATTGTTCACGATCGACGGCATAGGCTGTTCCTGCAAGCGCACCACTGCCTAATGGACAGCTATTCATTCGTTTATAAGCATCGGTAAGACGTGAATAATCACGCTCAAACATTTCCACATAAGCCATACACCAATGGGCAAAAGTGATTGGTTGTGCACGTTGTAAATGGGTATAACCCGGCATCACCGCATCTTGCGTATTTTCAGCAGTTTGTACCAAGTGACGTTGAAGATTACGAACAGACTCTTGCAACTCGACTACACGCTGTTTACACCACATTTTAATATCAAGTGCAACTTGGTCATTACGGCTACGACCCGTATGTAATTTTTTACCTAAATTACCCACTTTATCGATAAGTTTACTTTCTACCCAGCTATGAATATCTTCTGCATCATCCTGTAAAATCGCTTGTGGATTTGACCGCACTTCGATTAATAATTCATTTAAGGCAACCTCTAGCTGTTGTTGCTCTTCAACACTTAAGACACCAACATTCACTAAAGCTTTAGACCAGCCAATTGAGCCTTCAATATCTTGCTCTGCCAAGCGATAATCAAAACGCAGGCTATCATTAAAATCTTTAAAACGTTTATCTGCCGCTTGTGTAAAACGACCACCCCATAGAGCCATAGGTTATCCTTCTTTTAACTTCAAAATCGATTAATTATTCAATTATCACGCATAATTAATCAACATGCAATAATAATCTCTTCATAGCCTGTTATTTTACCCTGTTTTTTCTAACAAAAACTAGACAGTACTGCATTTTAGTGGTAATTTACGCACCATTCTTAAGGGCATTGCCCACCATTCAAACATTTCAGTATTATCAACTCTTATTCGTTCTAACATTATTAATTATGCATCTTACAGAACTTAAAAATACGCCTGTTTCTGATCTTGTGAAACTTGGCGAAGAACAAATGGGTTTAGAAAATCTTGCCCGTTTACGTAAACAAGATATTGTTTTTGCTATTTTGAAACAGCACGCCAAGAGCGGTGAAGATATTTTTGGCGGCGGCGTGTTAGAGATTTTACCCGATGGTTTCGGTTTCTTACGCTCCGCAGACAGTTCCTACCTTGCTGGTCCTGATGACATCTACGTTTCTCCAAGTCAAATTCGTCGTTTCAATCTACAAACTGGTGATAAAATCGAAGGCAAAATCCGCCCACCAAAAGAAGGCGAACGTTATTTTGCACTTTTAAAAGTCGACCAAGTCAACGATGACAAACCAGAAGTCTCTCGTAGCAAAATCCTTTTCGAAAACTTAACCCCATTACACGCAAATTCTCGTTTAAGAATGGAACGTGGTAATGGCTCAACTGAAGATTTAACCGCGCGTATTTTGGATTTAGCGTCTCCGATTGGTAAAGGCCAACGTGGTCTTATCGTTGCTCCACCAAAAGCCGGTAAAACCATGTTGCTACAAAATATTGCACAAAGCATCACGCACAACTACCCTGAATGTGAACTTATTGTACTTTTAATCGATGAGCGCCCAGAAGAAGTAACGGAAATGCAACGTTCAGTAAAAGGTGAAGTGATTGCCTCAACCTTTGATGAACCCGCCGCTCGTCACGTTCAAGTGGCAGAAATGGTTATCGAGAAAGCAAAACGTTCTGTTGAGCACAAAAAAGATGTGGTGATTTTACTCGACTCTATCACGCGTTTAGCTCGTGCTTACAATACCGTGACACCAGCATCCGGTAAAATTCTTTCCGGTGGTGTGGATGCAAATGCTTTACATCGTCCAAAACGTTTCTTTGGCGCAGCACGTAACGTAGAAGAAGGTGGTAGTTTAACCATTATTGCAACCGCACTTGTAGATACCGGTTCAAAAATGGATGAGGTTATCTTTGAAGAATTTAAAGGTACCGGTAACATGGAATTGCACCTTTCTCGCAAAATTGCAGAAAAACGTGTATTCCCTGCGATCGACTTCAACCGTTCTGGTACGCGTAAAGAAGACTTACTTACCACACCAGATGAATTACAAAAAATGTGGATTCTGCGCAAAATCCTTAACCCAATGGGTGAAGTGGAAGCGATGGAATTCCTCATCGACAAACTTATGGTGGCAAAAACCAACGATGAGTTTTTTGAAATTATGAAGCGGTCTTAATTTGACCGCACTTAAAAACAAAAAAGGCTTGGAAAACCAAGCCTTTTTTATTTTGCGAATTATTCGCCCAAACGCTCTTTAATACGAGCAGATTTACCTGAACGTTCACGTAAGTAGTAAAGTTTAGCTTTACGTACTGCACCTTTACGTTTAACAGTGATTGAATCTACAACTGGTGAGTGAGTTTGGAATACACGCTCAACACCTACACCGTTAGAAATTTTACGTAAAGTGAATGCTGAATGCAAACCACGGTTACGAATTGCAATAACCACGCCTTCGAATGCTTGCAAACGACGTTTGCTACCTTCAACTACCCATACTTTAACTTCTAAAGTATCACCTGGGCGGAAGCTAGGTACGTTTTGTTTTAATTGTTCTTGTTCAAGTTGTTTGATAATGTTAGACATTGTTTGATCCTTTATTGATCCTAGATGTAACTGAAACTAACTGTTATGCTCGGCTTGCGCCTCTTTTAACAGTTTACGTTGTTCGTCAGTCAGAGCTAGGCCTTCTAAGAGCTCAGGGCGTCGGAGCCACGTTCTTTGTAGCGATTGTTTTAATCGCCATTTCCGAATTTCTTCGTGATGTCCCGACATCAGCACGGGGGGTACAGTTAATCCTTCTAACACTTCCGGTCTGGTGTAATGCGGGCAATCTAATAAACCGTCTGCAAAAGAATCTTCTTCTGCGGAGGCTTGCTTGCCTAATACACCGGGAATAAAACGCGCAACAGCATCAATTAATGTCATTGCCGGCAATTCCCCTCCGGTCAGAACGTAATCGCCAATTGACCATTCTTCATCGATTTCAGTTTGAATCAATCGCTCATCAATACCTTCGTAACGTCCACAGACCAAAATCAATTTCTGATTTTGAGCAAGTTCCGTTACGCCGCTTTGATCGAGTTTACGTCCTTGTGGCGAAAGGTAAATGACCTTTGCGCCTTCTCCTGCCGCTGCTTTCGCAGCATGAATGGCATCCCGTAAAGGTTGCACCATCATCAGCATTCCCGGACCACCACCATAAGGACGGTCATCCACGGTTTTATGCTTGTCGAATGTAAAATCTCTTGGATTCCAACATTCTACTTGCAGAAGATTATGTTTTACGGCTCTACCTGTAACCCCAAATTCCGTAATCGCTTTAAACATTTCGGGGAATAATGAAATCACCCCTATCCACATAAAAAGCCTACTACATTACGTTTGTGCATACTTGAGATTAGAAACCAGCGTCCCAATCCACTTCAATTGTTTTCGTGGTGAGATCGACTCTTTTAACTACTTGTTCATACAAAAACGGAATTAACCGCTCTTGTTTTCCAAAAGCATCTTTGGTATTGGCTTTCACCACTAACACATCATTAGAACCGGTTTCCATCATCTCTGTTACCGTTCCCATTGTATAACCTTCTAGGTTGACGACTGAACAACCGATTAAATCGTGCCAGTAATAATCGCCTTCTTCCAGTTCAGGGAAAACAGATAAATCCACACCAATTTCAACATTTGCTAAAATTTGTGCGGCTTCACGATCATCAACGCCTTTTAATTTAACGATGATTTCGTGATTATGATGGCGCCAGTTTTCTAATTCTGTTGGCTGCCATTCACCTTTGATTTTTAAAAACCAAGGTTGATAATCAAAAATGCTTTCAGCTTGTTCTGTTGATGAATAAATACGTAACCACCCACGGATACCGTAGGTTGAGCCTAATTTGCCCACAACTTCAATACGTTGTTGTTCCATATTTTTCACCTATCTTAGTTTAAGAACTAAATTAAAAAGCGAGATTATGCTTTTTGAGCTTCTTTTACCAAAGTCGCAACACGGTCTGAAAGTGAAGCACCTTGAGCAACCCAGTGGTTTACACGCTCAAGATCAACACGAAGACGCTCTGCGTTACCTTGTGCGATTGGGTTGAAGAAACCTACACGCTCAATGAAACGACCGTCACGTGGTGAACGACTGTCAGTTACTACGATTTGATAAAATGGGCGTTTTTTAGCTCCGCCACGAGATAAACGAATGGTTACCATAACCTTCCTCTAAATGTTTAATTACTAAAAGAATATTCTCAAACTCGAAAGTGATTTAAGAATATAGCTTACTTTTTTCTCTGTATATATAGACAAAAAGCCTGAAGATTTTACACTTTTTGAGCAAAAAAGCAAGATGATCGCCTATTTCAACTGAATAATTCACCATAAAAAATGACCGCACTTCATCACAAAGTGCGGCCAAATTTTCATTCATTTATTGGATTAATAAACCCCTTGCGCCAACATTGCATCAGCCACTTTCACAAAGCCTGCTACATTTGCCCCGACAACATAGTTGATGTTCGCTTGACCAGCGACAGTGCCATATTTTTTACAGTTTGTATGAATATCTAACATGATACGATGAAGCTGTTTATCCACTTCTTCTGCTGTCCAGTATAAACGTTGTGAGCTTTGCGCCATTTCTAAGCCTGATGTTGCAACACCACCTGCATTAGCCGCTTTACCTGGGCCAAATAATACACCAGCCGTTAAGAATGCCTCTGTTGCTTCAATAGTTGTTGGCATATTGGCGCCTTCAGCAACTAATTTCACGCCATTTGCAATTAGAGCTTTAGCGTCTGAAATCTCTAATTCGTTTTGGGTTGCGCAAGGAAGTGCAATATCAGCTTTCACTTCCCACGGGCGTTTACCCGCGACATATTGCAAACCAAACTGTTCCGCAAATTCTTTCACGCGACCACGTTTTACGTTTTTGAGTTCTAATAACGCAGCTAATTTTTCGCGGTCAAAACCTTCAGGCAAATACACATAACCGGCTGAGTCAGAACAGGTGACGACTTTCGCACCGAGCGCCATCGCTTTTTCAATGGCATATTGCGCCACGTTACCCGAACCGGAAACTAAAACCGTTTTACCTTGGAAGCTATCCCCTTTCTCTGCAAGCATTGCTTGGGCAAAATAAACCAATCCGTACCCTGTTGCTTCTGGGCGAATTAAACTTCCACCGAATGAAAGACCACGCCCCGTAAACACACAAGCAGCTTGGTTTGATAATTTTTTCATATAGCCTGCAAGATAGCCTACTTCACGACCACCTACACCAATATCACCGGCAGGCACATCGGTATCTGGGCCAACATGACGATACAATTCAGCCATTAACGCTTGGCAGAAACGCATCACTTCAGCATCTGATTTTCCTTTAGGATCAAAGTCTGAGCCCCCTTTCGCACCGCCCATTGGCAAGGTAGTTAAGGCATTTTTAAAGATCTGTTCAAAACCTAAGAATTTTAAGATTGATAAGTTAACGGATGGATGAAAACGCATACCACCTTTAAAAGGACCAATTGCACTGTTGAATTGCACGCGGAAAGCACGGTTTACTTGAACTTGGCCTTTATCATCAGTCCATGCCACACGGAATTGGATTGCACGCTCTGGCTCAACTAAACGCTCTAATAAAGCTTCTGAACGGTATTTAGGGTTTGCTTCCAAGAAAGGCCAGATTGACGTGAAAACTTCACGAACGGCTTGTAAAAATTCAGGTTGGTGGCCGTCACGTTGAGCCACTTTTTCAAGAAATGCGTCTAATGATGCTACTGCTGACATAGGATTTTCCTTCTAGTAGTGAGTTTATATGATGTGTGTAATGTTATTTTATTTATCACCGTCTTGTTGTGGTGTGCCATCAATATAACAATAGAAAAATCAACTAGGCAATAGTTTTTTTATAGAAAAAATGAAGAAAAAATAAAAAACGAGGAAATATTTAATATTTTCTCGTTTTCATTAGATAATATCTAAAATTAGCACCCAAATTAGCGCTTCAACTAAAAAGTGCTTATTTATTTTTACCTTCTAAGTAAAGCCATTCAGCGACTTGCTTCGCAAAATACGTCAAAATGCCATCTGCACCAGCACGTTTGAAGCAAAGCAAGGATTCCATAATACATTCTTTTTCTTTTAACCAACCATTTTGAATGGCCGCCATATGCATCGCATATTCGCCAGAAACTTGGTAAGCAAAAGTTGGCACGCCGAAATACTCTTTCACGCGATATACCATATCTAAATATGGCATGCCTGGTTTTACCATCACCATATCCGCACCTTCTTGTAAATCAAGTGCGACTTCTTGCAAGCCTTCATTACCATTTGCCGGATCAAGTTGGTAAGTTTTCTTATCGCCACCTTTCAGATTGCCCGCAGAACCGACCGCATCACGGAATGGACCATAATAATTAGACGCATATTTTGCGGAATACGCCATAATTTGTGTATTGATATGGCCATTCTCTTCCAATGCCTGACGAATACGACCAATACGCCCATCCATCATATCACTCGGTGCCACAACATCTGCACCTGCTTCAGCATGAGAAAGCGCTTGTTTGATCAGAATATCTGTCGTGATATCGTTTAAGACATAGCCTTCTTCATCAATGATGCCATCTTGTCCATGAATAGTATAAGGATCAAGCGCCACATCAGTTAATACGCCTAATTCTGGATACGTGGCTTTCAATGCTTTTACTGCACGCTGTACCAAACCATTCGGGTTAAACGCTTCATCTGCCATTAAAGATTTCTTCTCTTGCTCAACCACAGGGAATAATGCGATCACTGGCACACCATATTTCACCAAAAGACCTGCTTCAATTAATAATTGATCGATGGTTAAACGCTCAACTTTAGGCATAGAAGGCACTGGCTCTCGATGATTTTCACCTTCAATGATAAATACCGGATAAATTAAATCATTAGCTGTTAAGGTATTTTCTGCCACTAAACGGCGACTAAAATCATGCTTACGTAAACGACGAAGACGACGGGTTGGGAAACCACCTAAAATTTGTTGAGTCATAATAATATTTCCTGTTTTTATGATGTTAAAAGGGCGTATCACCTACGCCCATTTTCTTAATCTTTGTGATTCAAATCAGCCTGATTTTCTACCGCACTTTCCTCATCATTTATCTCTTCTTCATCATCTTTTGGTTGATAGAAACGTGCAACTAACAAGCCTAATTCAAAGAGAAGATACATTGGTACAGCAAGTAAAGTTTGAGAGAACACGTCTGGTGGCGTTAAGATCATGCCAACAAAGAATGCTCCCACAATAATATAAGGGCGTTTTGCAGCTAATGCTTCCGTGGTTGTAACACCTGTCCAGCAAAGCAAAATAATGGCAACGGGTATTTCAAAGCTCATACCGAAAGCCAAGAATAATGCTAGCGCAAAATCAAGGTAACTACTGATATCTGTGGCGATAGCCACTCCTTCTGGTGCGGTTTGGGTAAAGAAACTAAACACAAAAGGGAAAACGATATAATAAGCAAATATCACACCGCAATAGAATAAAACTATACTGGAAAATAATAACGGATAAATTAAACGTTTTTCATGTTGATACAGTGCTGGTGCAACAAACGCCCAAATTTGATAAAGCAAATAAGGCACCGAAATAAACACCGCAACAATCGCGGTTAATTTAATTGGCGTAAAGAATGGCGTTTGAATATTGGTTGCAATCATCGTTGCGCCCTTTGGCATGACTGCCGTTAAAGGTGCGGCGACAAAATGATAAATATCATTAGAAAAATACACCAACGCCACAAAAACCACTAAAATACAAATTACACAACGTAATAAGCGGTTTC
>NZ_CALJRX010000013.1 GCF_937976265.1 uncultured Haemophilus sp. | reverse complement strand
GCTGACCGTTTTCGTTTTAATGATGTTGAATTGCTTAAACTGACACCGAATCAACATCGAAAAATCGTTGGAAAAGAAATTTCAATGATCTTCCAAAACCCATTAAGTTGCCTTGATCCAAGCCGAAAAATTGGTAAACAGCTTATCCAAAGTATTCCAAATTGGACCTTTAAAGGCCGTTGGTGGCAGTGGTTTGGTTGGAAAAAACGTCGAGCGATTGAATTACTGCACCGTGTAGGGATTAAAGATCACCAAGATATTATGGCGAGTTATCCAAATGAGCTCACTGAAGGTGAAGGCCAAAAGGTGATGATTGCTATTGCAGTGGCAAATCAACCTCGATTACTAATTGCGGATGAACCCACTAATTCTTTGGAATCCATTACGGCATTGCAAATTTTCCGCTTGCTTTCAAGTATGAACCAAAACCAAGGTACGACAATTTTATTAGTCAGTAACGATCTTAAAAGCATCAGCGAATGGTGTGATAGTATTTCCGTCCTTTATTGTGGGCAAAATACCGAGTCTGGGCCGACCGACCAAATATTAGAAATGCCTCACCATCCTTATACGCAGGCATTGCTTTACTCTGTGCCGGATTTTAGTCGTCCCTTAGGTTTTAAAAGCAAATTAGGGACATTAGAAGGCACTGTGCCGATTTTAGAACAAATGCCGATTGGTTGTCGTTTAGGACCTCGCTGCCCTTTTGCTCAGCGTGAATGTATCCAAAAACCAAGCCGCTATCGCATTAAACAGCATGAGTTCTCCTGCCATCATCCGATCAACCTTCGAGAACGGCAGTTTAAAGATAAAGTGGCTGCTTCACCGCTTACGCTTAACACTGAATCAAAAGGAAACGAATAATGCCATTATTAAAAGTGGAAAATCTCAGTAAAACCTTTGATGGTCCAGCCAAACTTTTTGGCTCTGAGCAGTTTTATGCGGTAAAGGACGTCAGCTTTTCGCTTAGTCGGAAAGAAACACTTGCGATTATTGGTAAAAATGGTTCAGGAAAATCCACCTTAGTGAAAATGATTGCAGGAATTACCCCTCCTACATCTGGAAAAATCTTATTTAATGATTTACCACTCCAATTTGAAGATTTTCACTATCGTGCGCAACATATCCGAATGGTTTTCCAAGATGCTAATTTAGCGTTTAATCCTCGTTTGAATATTGGCCAAGCCTTAGATGCACCGCTGCGATTAATTACCGATTGGGATGAAGAAACGCGCAATCAAAAGATCTTTGAAACGCTTTCGCTAGTAGGGCTTTATCCAGATTACACCAATCTTAAAATTAAACACCTCTCTATTAGTCAAAAACAGCGGATCGCTTTGGCTCGCGCACTCATTCTGCAGCCTGAAGTGATTATTATTGATGACGCACTTGGTACATTAGATGCCTCCGTTCGTGTTCAATTGCTTAATCTAATTTTAGATTTACAAGAACATTTAGGCATTTCCTATATTTATGTTGGACAAAACTTAGGGATTATCAAACACATTGCGGATCAAGTGCTAGTGATGGATGAAGGTGAAATTATCGAATCAGGCACTCCGAAAGAACTCTTCACCAATCCTCAAAACAATATTACTCGCCTTCTTGTGGAAAGTCATTTTGGTCAATTGCTCAATGAAAATGCTTGGCAAACAACCACTTCCTAATTCTCTGTAAAACAAGTTAGGCATAGACATCTCAAAAAAACGTCTTTAAAATTGACCGCTCTTTTCATTCTTTTTAACAAAATAGGAAAGCAACTATGCAAGCATTATTAAAACTCACTAACTTTGTGAGCAAAACTTTCGCACTATGGGCGATTGTTTTTGCTCTTCTCGCCTTTCTCTTCCCTGAGCAATTCAAAATTTTTGCGCCCTACATTCCTTACCTTTTAGGTTTGGTGATGTTTGGCATGGGGATTACCTTAACGTTTGCTGATTTCAGTGAAGTGGCTAAACACCCTAAATCTGTATTCATTGGTGTAGCGGGTCAATTCATTATCATGCCTGCTATTGCATTTGGATTAGCAAAAGCCTTTAATTTGCCTGCTGATTTAGCAGTTGGTGTGATTCTTGTGGGTTCTTGCCCGGGAGGTACGTCATCAAACGTAATGACTTATTTAGCGAAAGGTAACACCGCACTTTCTGTTGCTTGTACCACTATCTCAACCTTACTTTCACCAGTATTAACCCCTGCTATTTTCTATGTATTGGCAAGTCAATGGTTAGATATTGATGCAGGCGCAATGTTTATGTCTGTATTAAAAATGGTGTTGTTCCCAATTTTCTTAGGTTTAGTTGTTCGTGCACTCTTCAAAAAACAAGTTGAGCAAGCAAGCCAAACGATGCCATTAGTCTCTGTTATCTCTATCGTCTTAATCTTGGCAGCGGTAGTAGCAGTAAGTAAAGATAAAATCGTAGAATCAGGCCTATTAATTTTCAGCGTAGTGGTTTTACATAACTGCTTAGGCTATTTAATTGGTTACTTTGCAGCGAAATTATTTAAACTTAATACGGCGGATAGCAAAGCGGTGGCAATTGAAGTCGGTATGCAAAACTCAGGTTTAGGCGCCGCACTGGCTGCCGCACATTTCAACCCAATTGCCGCGGTACCAAGTGCTTTATTTAGTTTCTGGCACAATGTATCGGGTCCAATTTTGGCGAATATTTTCTCTAATATCAAAAATGAAAAATAAGCGATTTGGGTAAAAAATAAGGGCGGAAATTACATTCCGCCCTTTTTACATTTTACTGTTTTACTTAACCGAACCACAATTTAAACAATATAGATACTGCCCTTTTGGATCATTAAATTTGGTTAACACATTCAGTTGTTTTTTCACTTGATGCACTTCCTGTGGTAATCCTAACCAATTTGTCAGTAAGGCTTGACCTTTTTGTTTCAGCTTACGATCTAGTTGAGCGAAGAAACTATTGTCCTCATCAACCAACCATTGCACACTAAAGGTATCCATATATTTATCCGGATGTTGATTGACTAGCGCGACCACTTTATCAATGGCTATATCAATATCACCTAATTCGTCGACTAAGCCGTTTTTCTGTGCATCTTGTCCTAACCAAACTTGGCCCTGAGCAATTTTATCCACTTTGTCTTTTGATAATTGACGCCCACGGCTTACCACATCTAAGAAACGATCATAACCATTTTCAATACTCAGTTGATAAATATCCTGTGTATTCTTACTCAATGGACTTAACGCTGAGGTTTCCGCTAAATCTGTTGTCGCTACGCCATCGGTACTCATTCCCATTTTTTTGATTGTATTTTCAAAGGTTGGGAATAATGCAAAGATCCCGATTGAACCCGTAATCGTATTTTTATCCGCCACGATATAGTCAGCAGTTGAAGAAATCCAATAACCACCAGAAGCTGCCATGCCGCCCATTGATACTACAACAGGTTTGCCTGCTTTTTGAAGATTTTCAGTTTCCTGGCGAATAATTTCAGAGGCAAATGCACTGCCTCCCGGTGAGTTAACACGGAGAACAACAGCCTTCACTTTCTCGTTATCGTAGGCCTGTCTTAATAACTTCGCAATGGTATCGCCACCTGCAGATTCTTCATCACTTTCACCATCAATAATCGTCCCTTCTACATTCACTACCGCAACGATATTTTTTTCACTTGGATCTACAGAGAAACGATCGCCTAAATCAGATAAATAATCTTCAAAATCGACTAATTTGGCTTTACCCTCTTCATCTTGACCGAAAAGTGCGGTCAATTCTTTATCTAAATCCAATCTTGTCGCAAAATGTGTCACTAACTGACGTTTTTTCACATAAGCCGTTTCATCACCTTTTAACGCTTTTAAATCACTAATATATTTTTGTGCATTCGGTAATACGTCATTGGCGGTAATATGGCGATTAACCATTAACGTTTGCATATAGTTTTGCCACATTCCTCCAAGCCATTTTTGCATATTCAATTTTGCTTCTGGTGACATATCATCACGCAAGAACGGTTCTACCGCGGACTTATAAGTCCCTACACGGAAAATATGAGGTGTAATTTCAAGTTTTTCGAGCATAGATTTAAAGTAAAGATTTTCCTGACGCAAACCTTGAATGCCGACTTGTCCAATCGGATTGAGATAAATTTCATCCGCAAAACTCGCAAGGAAATATTGTGATTGCGTGTAATTGTCAGCATAAGCAATAACCGGCTTTTCTGACTCTTTGAAACTTTGAATGGCTTTTCCCACATACTCTAATGATGGAAGATCGCCCCCTTCAAAGTCATTTAGATTCAATACTAAACCACGAATGCGTTCATCATCTTTCGCAGATAAAATACTTTGCACCACATCAAAAGTGGAATATTTATAAGAGACCTTTTCATTATTTAAACGTTGAAATTCCTTTTCCCAACTCAACATATCCTCTGTATTATCCGCAAGATAGCCTGTTAAATTTAAATATAATGCACCTTGATCACCTGATAAGACTTGGCTTTTCTTGCCATCACTAAAAAGTCCGACAAGAAAAATCAACGCTAAAACAAATAATAAAAATACAAAATTCATCACAAGATTTCGGATAAAATTGAGCACTTTACAACAAAATTTCAATACGCTTAAGATGACATTCATGCGAAATTAAACCTTTAAAAACAGAAATAAAAATTGTGCGTAGCCTATCATAAAGTCCTATGAAAAACTATGTTATAATCAACCGCACTTAACTAGAAGAAGGAAAATACTATGGATGCATTAACCCTTTTAACACAACGCAAATCCAATAAAAAATTAACGGCACCGGCCCCTAGCCAAGTGCAATTAGAACAAATGTTTCAAGCAGCTTTACATGCCCCAGATCATGGTAAACTTGAACCCTATCATTTCGTGGTAATCCAAGGCACAGGTTTAAGTAAATTGGAAAACTTGCTCAAAGCAGCGGTGACTGAATTTGATTTAGGTGAAGAACGATTAAAAAAAGCAGAAAATTTTGCACGCCGTGCGCCAATGGTCATTGCGGTGATTGCTAAAATTAATCATGAAGTGAAAAAAGTACCGGGTTGGGAACAAATGCTGACTGCGGGTGCGGCAACTTATGCGATTCAACTTGCGGGCAATGCACTGGGTTTTGATAGTTTTTGGGCAACAGGCCCTCTCGTTGAGGGGCGTGAATTACGTGAAGCATTTGGCTGTGGTAAAAATGATAAGATTGTTGCCTTATTACAAATTGGTACAGCAGCTGAAAAATTAGAAAGAGACTGTAAACCAAAAGATTTATCACGTTTCGTGAGCCATCTATAAAGAAAAATCAAAAAAGGCGGAAATTTCCGCCTTTTCTATTTTTCTTATTCAGACTCGCCTTCTAATCCACTTCTAATTTTATTTTCAAACGCCGTATAATCGACTAAAAAAGCATCGTGACCATAATCTGATGGGAATTCATAAAATCTTAAATTCACACCTGCTTGTTCTAAAAGCTGTTTACTTTTATGTAAATCAATGGATTTAAATAGTTGATCTGTCGTCACCGAAACTAATGTATAGCAAGCTTTAATTCGAGATAAGGCTTCTTTTACATCTGCATACCCTACACTAGGATCATACAGATCGAGAGCACGCAATAAATGCAAATAGGTGTTGGCATCAAAACGCTCTAAGAATTTTTTACCTTGATAGCTCAAATAGGATTCTACTTGAAAGTGATCACCCCAAAATTGTCTTTCAGATTTAGTCGCTCGCCCAAATGCCTTGGCTAACTGTACATCAGTCCGATAGGTTAACATTCCCAACATACGTGCAATGGAAAGGCCCTGATTTGGCGGTGTCCCCTCATAATAATCGCCATTATTAAAATTCGGATCATTAATGACAGCCTGACGCATCACATGATTAAACCCAATGGCTTCCGCACTAAAGAAGATAGAAGAACAAAGATTCACAATGTTATCCATAAAATCCGGATAATCAATTGCCCATTGTGTGGCTTGCATACCACCAAAAGACCCACCCACGATTGCTTTTAAATGAGGGATACCAAGGTGCTCAAGCAAGGCTTTTTGGACTTTGATAATATCTTGAACGATGATATTCGGGAACTGGCTGCCATAAGGTTTTCCCGTAGTGGGATTAATCGAACTTGGTCCCGTCGTGCCTTTACAACCACCTAATACATTTGAGCAAATAAAAAAGTATTTAGATGTATCAAAAGCGAGACCTTCGCCCATAAAGTTTTGCCACCAACCGTCTTTATTCGGTTCATCAAAATAAGGTTCTGCATCTCCCGTTAAAGCGTGACAAATCAATACAGCATTGCTTTTATCTGCATTTAAAGTGCCGTAAGTTTGATACGCGACATTAATAGGCGAAAGCTGTCCGCCCAATGTTAATTGGAGTGGATTGTCTTGAAAAAGCACGACATTTTGCACAGCCATTGAAATGATAACCTTTTACGTTGATGGTTCACCAATTATCAACAGCTCATTTTTTTTGTCAAGAAATTTTAGACGTTTAGACGTCCAAATATTTTCTTATCAATTCAGTAAACAAATTACACTTGAACTTACATTGTTTTTTCAGTATGTTAGCAAAATGCAACTATCCAAAACGCTGTCAAAAATGACCGCACTTTCCTGGCTCTTACGCCTTCCGCTAAAAAAACTCCTCGGTTACGCCTTGGGGCTCTTTTTGCTTGTTTTGATTGGTTGCTTCACCATTGATCGTGCCGTGAGCTTTTATGTACAGGATCGCGTGTATGAAGATGTCGAAATGCTCCCGCATCGTCACTATGCATTGGTACTCGGTACATCCAAATATGTGGCTAAAGGCAAAACCAATAAATATTATGATTACCGCTTAGAAGCATCAAAACTCTTGGTCGAGCAAGATAAAGTCGATTATTTGCTGCTAAGTGGCGATAATCGCACCCTTCAATATAACGAGCCTCGCACCATGTTTTTGGATCTACGTAAAATGGGTGTACCTGAAAGTGTGATGTTTAAAGATTTTGCGGGATTCCGCACCTTAGACTCTGTTGTGCGCGCAAGTAAAGTTTTCCAAGTGCCCTCTTTTACTATTATCAGCCAAAAATTCCATTGTGAACGTGCGCTGCTGATTGCTAAACACTATGATATTGATGCAATTTGCTTCACTGCGAAACAACCTGAAGTGTATTTTGGGACACGTGTTCGCGAAATGTTTGCTCGCGTAAAAGCCGTGTTAGACTTAATTATCGGTGTAAAACCTTATTTCCTCGGTGCACCAGAACCTCTGCCAATGCCTACCGAATAGTTAATGATTCTTTAATTTTTACCCTGTTAAATCAAAAAATATCTAAATAATTGGTTTTTTTACTCTATTTTTTGGAGTATTTATTTGACAATTTTTGATGAAATCGCTATTTCTAATACCCATCACAAACACAACATCTTACTTTTCATTTTTAGAGGATTATCTTATGTCTCATTTATCGGTAGCAAAATTTGGTGGTACATCTGTCGCAAACTATTCGGCTATGCAGGCTTGTGCCAAAATCATCATTGCAGATCCTAATACTCGCGTTGTCGTGCTTTCTGCATCGGCAGGTGTAACAAACTTATTAGTTGCCCTAGCCAATGGTGTAGAAGCAGAAGAACGTGCAAAATTAATCGGTGAAGTCCGTCAAATTCAAGAAAATATTTTAAATGAATTAAAAGATGACAGCCGCATTCGTCCTATCATTGAAAAATACTTAGAAAATATTACCGCACTTTCTGAAGCGGCTAGCCTTGCGACATCACTTGCTTTAACTGATGAGCTCATTAGTCATGGTGAAATGATGTCAACGCAAATTTTCATTGAAGTATTAAGAGAATTACAAACCTCTGCAACTTGGGTTGATGTACGTACTTTAGTGGCAACTAATGATAACTTTGGTAAAGCCGCACCAGATGATGCACAAACTCAAGCGAACTGTGATAATTTATTAAAACCATTAATTGACCGTGGTGAATTAGTCATCACTCAAGGCTTTATCGGTCGTGAACCAGGCGGTAAAACCACAACTTTAGGGCGTGGTGGTAGCGACTACTCTGCTGCACTTTTAGCAGAAGTATTAAACGCAAAAGACGTCTTAATTTGGACTGATGTGGCCGGTATCTATACGACCGATCCACGCATCGTACCAAATGCACAACGTATTGATACCATGAGCTTTGCTGAAGCTGCTGAAATGGCAACCTTTGGTGCAAAAGTATTACACCCTGCGACATTACTTCCTGCTGTGCGCAGTAATATCCCCGTTTATGTGGGTTCAAGCAAAGCACCAGAGGCTGGCGGTACTTGGGTAACTCGTGATCCTCAACCTCGTCCAACATTCCGTGCAATTGCATTACGTCGCGATCAAACCCTATTAACCCTTTCAAGTCTCAGTATGCTACATGCACAAGGCTTCCTAGCGAATGTATTCACTATCTTAGCGAAATATAAAATTTCGGTGGATACGATCACAACCTCTGAGGTAAGCATTGCAT
>NZ_CALJRX010000012.1 GCF_937976265.1 uncultured Haemophilus sp. | reverse complement strand
AATTAATGTTCCCTTGTCTTAAAGAAGGTCACATCAGGATAACGTTCTTGTGCAAGATTTAAGTTAACCATAGTTGGTGCAATGTAAGTAAGATTATCACCGCCATCTAATGCTAGATTTTGCTCATTTTTACGTTTGAACTCTTCAAATTTTTTGTTATCCGCACATTCTACCCAACGAGCTGTTGCGACGTTGACCGTTTCGTAAATGGCTTCAACGTTATATTCTGATTTCAGACGAGAAACGACCACATCAAACTGTAACACACCGACCGCGCCAACAATTAAATCATTATTACTTAATGGACGGAAAACTTGCACAGCACCTTCTTCAGAAAGTTGTACTAAGCCTTTTAGCAATTGTTTTTGTTTAAGCGGATCTTTCAAACGAATGCGACGGAATAATTCAGGCGCAAAGTTTGGAATACCGGTAAATTTAAGCTCTTCGCCTTGTGTAAAGGTATCGCCAATTTGAATTGTACCGTGATTGTGCAAGCCGATAATATCGCCAGCATAGGCTTCATCAGCATGAGTACGGTCACCCGCCATAAAGGTAAGCGCATCGGAAATAACCACATCTTTACCAATACGCACGTGTTTAAGTTTCATGCCTTTTTCGTATTTACCCGAAACTACGCGGAGGAACGCCACACGGTCGCGGTGTTTGGGATCCATATTGGCTTGGATTTTAAACACGAAACCAGTGAATTTTTCTTCTTCTGCTGAAACCTTACGGGTATCAGCTTGACGAGCTTGTGGAGCAGGTGCCCATTCAGTTAAACCATCTAAGAAATGATCGACACCGAAGTTACCTAATGCAGTACCAAAAAAGACTGGCGTTAATTCACCACTTAAGAATAAATCTAAATCAAATTCATTACTTGCACCTTTTACAAGCTCTAATTCATCACGTAATTGTTGGGCTAAGTCATCACCTACGGCAGCGTCTAATTCTGGACTATTTAAGCCTTTCACAATTCGTACTTCTTGAATGGTCGAGCCTTGGCCACTTTGATAAAGATAGGTTTCATCTTTATATAAATGATAAACCCCTTTAAACAACTTACCGCAACCAATCGGCCAAGTAATCGGTGCACAATGGATTTTTAATACGCTTTCCACTTCATCTAATAATTCCATAGGATCACGAATATCACGGTCAAGTTTATTCATGAAAGTGATAATTGGCGTATCGCGCAAACGGGTCACCTCCATTAATTTAATGGTACGTTCCTCAACCCCTTTTGCAGAATCGATAACCATTAAGCAGCTATCCACAGCCGTCAAAGTGCGGTAGGTATCTTCCGAGAAATCCTCATGCCCCGGCGTATCCAGAATATTGATACATCTTCCGTCATAATTAAACTGCAAAACGGAAGAAGTAACGGAAATCCCTCTCTCCTTCTCAATTTCCATCCAGTCGGAAACCGCGTGTTTTGCGGACTTTCTTCCCTTTACGGTTCCTGCAAGATTGATTGCCCCTCCATAGAGAAGAAATTTCTCCGTCAAGGTTGTCTTTCCCGCGTCGGGGTGAGAAATAATCGCAAAGGTCCTTCTCTTTTCTATTTCTTCTCTTAAGTTTACCATGTGCCTCCTAAATCAAGGAAACGAGAAAAATACGCAAAGCGAACTTTCCCCGTCTTAAAAAAAGGCTATGCCCCTGGGACATAGCCTGCACTTTAGTTTTATTTTCTACGCAGGAAGTCAGGAATCTCAAGTCCGCCTTCTCTTCCGAGTCTTGCTTTGCTCTGTACATCACGATCTACAGTTTCGCCCGTTCTTAAAGCACCGGAACCCTGTGTTTCAAGAGGAACCTCCAATCTCTCCGTAAGAACCGGGGAAGAAGGTCTCTGATTATTCAGAAAATTGGTTCCGCTCAAGCTCTGTGGCATAGTACCGAAGTTACTGTGTAATCCGAGCTGACTCTTCGTCTCCTGTACAGCCGGCTTCTGCTCAGCAGGCTTTTTCTCTTTGATACCGGTTGCAATAACAGTGATGGAAACTTCATCCTGCGCATCCTCA
>NZ_CALJRX010000011.1 GCF_937976265.1 uncultured Haemophilus sp. | reverse complement strand
ATCAAATGAAATAATCGCTGAACCAACAGATGCCGAAAAGAAGATTGTTAAATATTTACTTGAACATCTAATTAATAATTATGGTTTCTATATAGAAGAAAAGATTAAAGAGCCACAAACTGATAATACAACAGAGTAAAAATATGAACGACTTAATCATCTACAACACCGACGACGGTAAATCTCACGTTGCTTTATTAGTTGTTGAAAATCAGGCTTGACTGACCCAAAATCAGCTTGCCGAACTTTTTGACACCTCTGTACCAAATATAACCACTCATATAAAAAACATATTAAAAGACAAAGAGTTAGATGAAAATTCAGTTATTAAGGATTATTTAATAACTGCCCAAGACGGCAAAGAATATCAAGTGAAACATTACTCGCTTGACATGATTTTAGCCGTAGGATTTAGAGTTCGCAGTCCGCGTGGCGTACAATTTCGACGTTGGGCGAATACACAACTACGCAATTATTTAGAAAAAGGTTTTTTAGTTGATAAAGAACGATTAAAAAATCCTCAAGGCCGCTTAGATTATTTTGATGAATTATTGGAACAAATCCGTGAGATTCGAGCCAGTGAAATGCGTTTTTATCAAAAAGTGCGAGAATTATTTAGTTTATCAAGCGATTACGATAAAACAGACAAAAATACCCAAATGTTTTTTGCTGAGACGCAAAATAAATTGATTTACGCCATCACCAAACAAACCGCTGCCGAATTAATTTGCAAACGTGCCGACGCCACCTTACCCAATATGGGCTTAACCACATGGAAAGGCACGATTGTACGCAAAGGCGATATTGTGATTGCTAAAAATTATTTATCAAATGATGAGTTAGATTCCCTGAACCGATTAGTCATGATTTTCTTAGAAAGTGCAGAATTGCGGGTTAAAAATAATCAAGATTTAACTTTGTCATTCTGGCGAAACAACGTAGATAATTTGATCGAATTTAATGGATTTCCCGTTTTACAAGGCAATGGCAAGCGAACCCAAAAACAAATGGAAGCCTTTACCTATGAGCAATACGCATTATTTGACCAAGCACGAAAACAACAAAAACAACGCCGAGCAGATAACGAAGATTTAAAAATATTAGAAAATTGGCAAAAAGAAATCAAACAGTTAAAAGATAAACGGTAGTTAAAGCTATGCCCCCTATACAAGCGGTCAGATTTTAAGGATTTTTTGCAAATGAGACGATACGAGCGTTACAAAGATTCGGGTGTGGAATGGCTGGGGGAAGTGCCGAGCCATTGGGAAATAAGCTCATTAGGAAAGATACTTTTATCAGTATCAGAAAAAAATCGACCTGATTTACCTTTACTATCTATTACGCGGGAATTAGGTGTTATTGAACGAGATACAGAAGACCAAGATAGTAATCATAACTTTATCCCAGATGACTTAAGCAATTATAAAATATTGAAAAAAGGTCAATTTGGAATGAATAAAATGAAAGCTTGGCAAGGATCTTATGGGGTATCGAATTTTACAGGTATAGTGAGTCCTGCTTATTACATATTTGATTTTATTAAATCGATCAATCCCCAATTTTTTCACTGGGCAATTCGCAGTAAGATTTATGTTTCCTTTTTTGGTAGTGCTTCTGATGGAGTCAGGATTGGGCAATGGGATTTGTCAAAAAGTAGAATGAAATCAATCCCATTTATTATTCCATCTAATGACGAACAACAAAAAATCGCACAATTCCTAGACGATAAAACCGCCAAGATCGATCAGGCGGTGGATTTGGCGGAAAAGCAGATTGCCCTGCTGAAAGAACACAAGCAGATTCTGATTCAAAATGCCGTAACCCGTGGCTTAAACCCTGATGTGCCGTTAAAAGATTCCGGTGTGGAATGGATAGGGCAAG
>NZ_CALJRX010000010.1 GCF_937976265.1 uncultured Haemophilus sp. | reverse complement strand
ATATTGGCCCAGGCGCAGGCGTGCACGGTGGCCAAGTGATTGCTCAGGGGACAGCCAAAGAAATTATGGCGAACCCAAATTCGATTACGGGTAAGTTCTTATCGGGTGAAGAAAAAATCGAAATTCCGAAAAAACGAACCGCACTTGATAAAAGCAAACTTCTAAAATTAAAAGGTGCGACAGGGAATAACTTGAAAGGCGTGAATTTAGAGATCCCAGTCGGCTTATTTACTTGTATTACGGGGGTATCAGGTTCCGGCAAATCAACGCTAATTAATGATACGTTATTCCCATTGGCTCAAAATGCCCTAAATCGTGCAGAGAAAACAAGTTTTGCACCTTATAAATCCATTGAAGGCTTGGAATATTTCGACAAAGTGATCGATATTAACCAAAGTCCGATCGGTCGTACACCGCGTTCTAACCCAGCGACTTACACGGGGTTATTTACCCCAATTCGTGAATTATTTGCGGGCGTGCCAGAAGCGCGTGCGCGTGGTTATAATCCAGGACGTTTTAGTTTTAACGTGCGTGGTGGTCGTTGTGAAGCATGCCAAGGTGATGGTGTGCTAAAAGTGGAAATGCACTTCTTGCCGGATGTGTATGTGCCTTGTGATCAATGTAAAGGTAAACGCTATAACCGTGAAACCTTGGAGATCCGCTATAAAGGTAAAACGATTCACCAAGTATTAGATATGACGGTAGAAGAAGCCCGAGAATTTTTTGATGCGATCCCAATGATTGCGCGTAAATTGCAAACCTTGATGGACGTTGGTTTATCTTATATTCGTTTAGGTCAGTCATCTACCACGCTTTCAGGTGGTGAGGCACAACGCGTTAAGTTAGCGACTGAGCTTTCAAAACGCGATACCGGTAAAACCCTTTATATTTTGGATGAACCGACAACTGGTCTGCATTTTGCCGATATTAAACAACTTCTCGACGTGTTACATCGCTTGCGCGATCAAGGCAATACTATCGTGGTGATCGAACACAACTTAGATGTGATCAAAACCGCAGACTGGATTGTGGATCTTGGTCCTGAAGGGGGCAGTGGCGGAGGTCAAATCATCGCGACAGGTACACCGGAAGAGGTCGCCAAAGTCAAAGGTTCGCACACCGCGAGATTCCTAAAAGACATCTTGGCAAAAGGCTAGAAAAACCAACCGCACTTTTGAACATCATCAAAGTGCGGTTATTTACTAGAATTGTATTACAATATTGGATATTTTTACTAGCTGATTGGATATAGCTAATGTTGAGAATTTTGAGAATCTCTATTGTTCCATCAATAGCTCATACAAGGCTACATTAATATAAAAATTTTCTTTTCCAATTTTTTCCTTCTTCAAAATACCGATTCTGACCAATGCTTCCAAACGAGTTCTTGCTGTATTACGGTGAATTTGGCAGTCTCGTACGACGAAATCAATTTTCGTATAAGGGTGTTTATATAGATTGTTAATCAGCTCATGGCTGTAAATCTGCGGTAAGTGATTGCGGATGAGCTGTTTGTGATTTTGCATTAACGCTTTAATTCCATTGATTAAAGTCACCGTTCGTTTTGCGGTTTCCGTGATGCCGTTTAGTATAAATACTAGCCAAGCCTCCCAGTTTTGGCTATCACGGACAGACTGCAATAACTGGTAGTATTTTGTTTTATTTCGATTGATATATCGGGAAAGATACAGAATTGGAGTATCGAGTAAATCTTGTTGAATCAGATATAGAATATTCAATATTCGTCCTGTCCGACCGTTGCCATCATAAAACGGGTGAATGCTTTCAAACTGATGATGAATCAGTGCCATTTTTACCAAGGGATCGTAATCAAGTTGTGCCGAGTCGTTGATAAATCTTTCCAGATCAGACATATATTTTTCAATATCGGTAGGATTTTGCGGTGGCATATAAACGATTTCTTTTGTTGTTTGATTTACCAGCCCCGTTCCTTGCTGCTTTCTAAAACCCGCATTATTTCCTTCTAATGCAGCTTGAATTTCTTTAATGAGATTGAGTGTAATTAATTTATCGGAACGGACGGAGTCAAAGCCTAATGACATGGCTTGCGCATAGTAGTGAACTTCTTTTGCGGCTACGGTAGTGAATTGGTGTGTATTGATATTGCTTTGATATAAATCATCCTGCGTGGTAATGATATTTTCAATCTCCGAGCTTTCTTTTGCTTCCTGCAAGGGTAATGTCCCGAGTAGAATATTTTGATTCGGCATTGTATGTACCACGCCTTTTAACTCACCTAATGCCTGATGAGCAGCACTGCAAGCTTTCAATACCGCTTTACTTTCTATCTCGCCCAAGGCAAATAAATCTGGAATTTGATAGTTGTTCATTATGACTTCCTTTATACATAAAAAGGTGTGGTTTCTTGTGCACGTTTACATAACATGCACAATATTTTAAATATTTTGTGCATATTAGTACAACGCACACAAATTTTCTATTTTTTTGTGCATGTTTCTGGTTCTAAAGCAGAAGACATAACATTTGGCTAAATTTCCCCGTTTTTCAATTGTCCCAAATAACAAATTCTTGTCGTTTCAGATAGAAAAGTGCGGTTATTTTTTCAGGTGTTTTTAATGTTTGCTACTGAACGGTGGTTTGGCAAACCAAATGAGAACAACTAAGGAAATGAACATTATCGCAGAGACTAAGAAGATTTCATTGGCACCAATAATAAAGCCTTGAGCGGTGATTTGTCTGGCAAGATAGGACGCTGTTTGTTCTTCGCTTAAACCAAAACTTGCCATCGTTTGAAAAAACTGTTGGGAGATTGGGTTATATGGGTTAATCGCTTCCGTGAGTTGAGTATGATGCACCGCTTCACGGTTATACCACATAAAGGTAGTCAGTGATGTGCCGATTGAGCCGG
>NZ_CALJRX010000009.1 GCF_937976265.1 uncultured Haemophilus sp. | reverse complement strand
CAATGATGATCGATCAAAATGAAATAAAATCTGCTTTCAATCATTTCGTCATGGGGTGGCATTTTATTACGCAAAAAGGCCTACGCCGTTTTGTGATTATGCCGATTTTACTTAACATCGTGCTGCTCACAGGCTTATTCTGGCTATTTGTCTCAAAAATTTCCACGATGATTGACTGGGTGATGAGCTTTATTCCTGATTGGTTAAGCTTTTTAAGTGTGATTTTGCTCGTGCTGTCTATCGGCTCAATTCTCTTATTTTTCTATTTTGCCTTTACGACCCTTTCAGGCTTTATTGCCGCACCGTTTAATGGATTGTTGGCAGAAAAAGTAGAGAAAATGCTGACCGGTGAAGCCGTTAATGATGATGGTTTTGCCGAAATTATGAAAGATGTGCCGCGCATGCTAAATCGTGAATGGCAAAAACTGTGGTACAGCTTACCGAAATTTGTGGGCTTGTTCTTATTGAGTTTTATCCCGGTTATCGGACAAACCATTATTCCTGTACTAACCTTCCTATTTACTTGTTGGATGATGGCGATTCAGTACTGTGACTACCCGTTTGATAACCATAAAATTTCTTTTGGCATTATGAAAAATGCGTTAGGCGAAAGACGTTCTCAAAGCCTGACATTTGGGGCATTAATTACCCTTTGTACGGCATTGCCGATCGTGAACTTAGTGATTATTCCTGTGGCGGTCTGTGGTGCAACCGTAATGTGGGTGGAAAATTATCGCTCACAATTAAAATTTGATATGAATTTTGACCGCACTTCAGGTTCAACACAAATTGTAACACGCTCTACGAGTACGGAAATTAAGCCTTCAGGAAATAGCATCGTGAATAAATAGCATTTAGTTATAAAATATAGCTATTAACTATTTTTTTTATATAAAAACCGGTGTTATAACTACTGCATCAACTCATTCCCAAATATAAAAGGACAGTAAAATGACAATTTATGCAGATAACTCATACTCAATCGGTAATACGCCATTAGTTCGTTTAAAACACTTCGGACACAATGGTAACGTTGTCGTAAAAATTGAAGGTCGTAACCCAAGCTTTAGTGTGAAATGCCGTATTGGTGCCAACATGATTTGGCAAGCAGAAAAAGATGGCATTTTAACCGCGGGTAAAGAAATTGTAGATGCAACCAGCGGTAACACCGGTATTGCTTTAGCTTATGTCGCTGCCGCGCGCGGTTATAAAATCACCTTAACCATGCCTGAAACCATGAGTCTTGAACGTAAACGTTTATTACGTGGTTTAGGCGTGAATCTTGTGCTCACTGAAGGTTCAAAAGGGATGAAAGGTGCGATCGCTAAAGCAGAAGAAATTGTGGCGTCTAATCCAAATCATTATGTAATGCTAAAACAATTTGAAAACCCGGCTAACCCGGACATTCATCGTCAAACTACTGGTGAAGAAATCTGGAAAGATACTGAAGGTAAAGTCGATGTCGTGGTTGCTGGTGTGGGTACCGGCGGTACAATTACCGGTATTTCTCGTGCGATCAAATTAGATCACGGTAAAAAAATTACTTCTGTAGCAGTTGAACCAACAGAATCACCTGTTATCAGCCAAACTCTTGCTGGCCAAGAAGTGAAACCGGGTCCACACAAAATTCAAGGTATCGGTGCGGGCTTCATTCCGAAAAACTTAGATTTATCATTAATTGATCGCGTGGAAACTGTAGATAGCGATACCGCAATCGCAACCGCTCGTCGCTTAATGGCTGAAGAAGGGATTCTTGCGGGTATTTCTTCAGGTGCTGCAGTGGCAGCAGCTGACCGCTTAGCAAAACTACCAGAATTCCAAGATAAATTAATCGTCGCAATCTTACCTTCTGCATCAGAACGTTATTTAAGTACGGCGTTATTCGAAGGGATTGAAGCTTAATCTATTAATTTCATTCATTCTATCTAAGGTCTGTTTTTACAGACCTTTTTTTGTTTATTAATTACACAATTCTCATTTAATATAACTAAAGGAAATAATTCATAAATAAATAATACTTTCCTTTTCTTTTTCGCTTCTTATAATTCATTTCACTTTCGTTATTTATCTAAAAAAGGAATACTTATGAAAAAATCATTTTTTAGCACCGCACTTTTAGCGGCAGGATTAGCCCTTTCTACTTTTGCTAACGCAGGTGAAATTGCTGATCGCGTTGAAAAAACTAAAACCTTATTAGTCGGAACTGAGGGAACTTACGCACCATTCACTTTCCACGACAAAGATGGCAAGTTAACAGGTTTCGATGTGGAAATTATCGAAAAAGTTGCGCAAAAATTAGGTTGGAAAGTTGAATTTAAAGAAACCGCTTGGGATGGCATGTATGCAGGTTTAAATGCAAAACGCTTTGATGTTATTGCGAACCAAACCAATCCAAGCCCAGAACGTTTAAAAAAATATGATTACAGTGCACCTTATAACTACTCTGCTGGCGTCATCGTGACAAAAGCCGATAACGATAGCATTAAATCATTCCCTGATTTAAAAGGTAAAAAATCTGCCCAGTCAGCAACCAGTAACTGGAGCAAAGACGCACGTGATAATGGTGCAATTATTGTGACCGTTGATAGCTTGGCACAAAACCTTGAAGCAGTAAAACAAGGTCGTGTTGATGCAACTGTAAATGATAAACTTGCGGTGTTAGATTACTTCAAAAAACAACCTAATGCAGGCTTAAAAATTGCTGTAGAAAGTGATAAAAAAATCCCAACCGGTTTTGCTTTCTTGAAAGGTGAAGAACAGCTTATTGCAAAAGTGAACCAAGCACTTGAAGAACTACGCCAAGACGGAACTTTAAAACAACTTTCAATCAAATGGTTTGGCGATGACATTACTCAATAATTGGTTAGCAAGCCTTCCATTTATGACCACAGAACGAGCTGATTATGTAATCAGCTCGTTTTGGCCTATGATGGAAGGGGCAATTTTATATACGATTCCCCTGGCGGTCATTTCCTTCTTTTGCGGTTTATTCATTGCTGTTATTGTGGCTGTGATTTGCACATTACCGCATCCCAATTTAATGACCAAAATTCTGCAGGGTATTTGCCGCACTTATATTTCCATTATTCGTGGCACGCCAATGTTGGTGCAGCTCTTCATTATTTTCTACGGTTTACCTGAAGTTGGCATCAAACTTGAGCCTTTCCCAACTGCAATTATTGCATTCTCCATTAATATTGGTGCTTATGCAGCAGAAACAGTGAGAGCCTCTATTCTTGCTATTCCTAAAGGTCAATGGGAAGCCTCTTATGCGATAGGCATGAATTACACACAAGCGTTCGTGCGTACCATTATGCCGCAAGCTTTACGTATTTCTGTCCCTTCGCTATCAAACACATTCATTAGCACGGTGAAAGATACTTCTCTTGCTTCACTCGTTTGGATCGCTGAATTATTCCGTGTGGCGCAAAACATCACGGCTGAAAACTATGAGTTTATTTTAATTTATAGTGAAGCTGCGCTTATTTATTGGGTATTCTGTTTTGTGCTATCGATGGGACAAACCCGTTTAGAAAAACACCTTTCTCGCCATTTATAAGGACTGGTTATGTTAAAAGTCACGAATATTCAGAAAAGTTTTAATGGCCACCATGTATTAAAAGGCATTGATTTTGAAATTAATAAAGGTGAAGTGGTTGCCATTCTAGGTCCATCAGGTTCAGGCAAAACGACCTTTTTACGCTGTTTAAATTTACTCGAACGCCCGGAAAAAGGGGTATTAGCATTTACCGATGGAAGCTTAACTATTGATTTCAGCAAAAAGATCAGCAAATCCGATGAATTAAAATTGCGTCGACGTTCCTCAATGGTGTTCCAACAATACAATCTATTTCCCCACCGCACAGCACTCGAAAATGTGATGGAAGGCATGGTAGTTGTGCAAAAACAACCGAAAGAGATTGCACGTGAAAAAGCCTTGGCATTATTGGAAAAAGTGGGTTTAAAAGCAAAAGCGGATTTATATCCCTCTCAACTTTCTGGTGGTCAACAGCAACGCGTAGGAATTGCCCGAGCTTTAGCCGTTAAACCCGATATTATCTTGTTAGATGAGCCCACTTCTGCCCTCGATCCAGAACTCGTTGGTGAAGTATTACAGACACTCAAAATGCTCGCGCAAGAAGGTTGGACAATGATTATCGTCACCCATGAATTGAATTTTGCCAAAGATGTGGCAGATCGTGTGATTCTCATGGAAAATGGTCAGGTTGTTGAGCAAAATACTGCGCTTGAATTCTTCAGTCGTCCACAGCAAGATCGCACCAAACAATTCTTATTACAAGCTAAAATGCCAATGGAATTCGAAGATTATTGTATTTAATCAACCCTCTAAATACAAAAAGAGCGGCCAAAAAACACCATGAATTTTGACCGCTCTTTCTATTCGAATAAATTACATAATCGCATTATAGAATACTGCCGCTAAAGCCGCACCGATGAATGGCCCCACAACCGGAACCCAACTGTATCCCCAGTCAGCTTTAGTTTTTAATGTACCGCCAAGGAAGAGACCTAAGGTTAAACGAGGACCAAAATCTCGAGCTGGGTTGATCGCATAACCGGTTGTTCCACCTAAGCTTAAACCAATTGCCCAAACTAAAATCGCTACTGGTAATGCTCCGATAGAGCCTAAACCAATTGGCGTGCTTTCTGCCGTGCCAGGTAACGTAATATTTGCCCCTGCAAGGTAGAAAATCACGAAGACAAGCACGAAGGTACCTACGATTTCGTTAACTAGATTAATTGGATAGTTACGAATCGCAGGTTCAGTACAGAAACACGCGCGTTTTAAGCCCTCTTCTTCGGTCGCTGCAAAGTGATCTTTATAGGTAATGTAAACCAACAACGCACCAACCATGCCCCCCACAACTTGTGCCGCGATGTAGCCTGGTACCAATTCCCAAGCAAATGCGCCTTTCATTGCCACGCCAAGTGTTACCGCTGGATTTAAGTGTGCCCCACTGTAAGGTCCCGTTACAACAACCGCCACATACACCGCAAATGCCCACGCGGTAGTAATCACAATCCAACCAGAACTTTGCCCTTTCGTTTTATTTAAACATACGTTGGCCACCACACCGTTACCTAACAGGATTAAGAGTGCTGTGCCAAAAAATTCTGCAAAATAGGCATTCATAAGAGAATCTCCAAATAATGATTAACTTAATGATTTCATTAAAGAAATCTTGCTTTGCAATTCGTTTCGTTGTTTGATCAAATATTGAGATACTCAAAGTGAGTGGTTTTATTATCTAGTTTTAACCAATTAATTCAATAGATGAAACCGATCTATTTTCTAAAAATGAGAGAGCGATCACATTATTTTGTGCGTTAACGCAATCGTTCACATATTTTCGGAGCGAAATCTGTGACACCTATCACAAAACCAAACATTGCTTATTCCAATTAGGTTCGAATTCAATTAAGTTAGGTTCGCAATTTGTTCGTTTAAGCTCAAAATTTCTTCATTCATTTAATGAGAGTGCCAAGCACTCTAAGGAATAGAACCATGACAGACAAAAAATACATCATCGCTTTGGACCAAGGTACCACAAGCTCTCGTGCAGTATTATTAGATCACAATGCGAATGTTATCGAAATCGCCCAACGTGAATTTACACAAATTTATCCACGCGCAGGCTGGGTGGAACATAATCCAATGGAAATTTGGGCAACACAAAGTTCAACATTAAACGAAGTGGTTGCAAAAGCAGGCATTACCTCAGACGAAATTGCGGCAATTGGTATTACTAACCAACGTGAAACCACCATTGTGTGGGAAAAAGCAACCGGCACACCTGTTTATAACGCGATTGTGTGGCAATGTCGTCGTACCGCAGATATTACGGACAAACTTAAAGCGGATGGTCATGAAGAATATATCCGCAACACCACTGGTTTAGTGGTGGATCCCTATTTCTCGGGTACAAAAGTAAAATGGATTTTAGACAATGTAGAAGGTGCACGCGAAAAAGCGGAACGTGGCGAGCTTCTATTTGGTACCGTCGATACCTGGCTTGTGTGGAAATTAACCCAAGGTCGTGTGCACGTAACGGATTACACCAACGCATCCCGTACCATGTTATTTAACATCCATACGAAAAAATGGGATGACAAAATGTTGGAATTACTAAATATTCCACGCTCTATGCTACCTGAAGTACGCAATTCATCCGAAGTGTATGGCCAAACCAACATCGGGGGTAAAGGTGGCGTACGTATTCCTGTTGCAGGTATCGCAGGTGACCAACAAGCGGCACTTTACGGCCATCTTTGCACCCACGCAGGTCAAGCGAAAAATACCTATGGTACAGGCTGCTTTATGTTGCTTCATACCGGTGATAAAGCTATCACCTCTAAAAATGGCCTATTAACCACCATCGCGTGTAACGCCAAAGGTGAACCAGAATACGCACTTGAAGGTTCTGTATTTATTGCAGGCGCGTCAATCCAATGGTTACGTGATGAACTCAAAATCGTTCATGACAGCCACGACTCCGAATACTTCGCACAAAAAGTCGCTGATAGCAACGGGGTATATGTTGTTCCAGCCTTCACGGGTTTAGGCGCACCATATTGGGATCCGTATGCACGCGGTGCAATTTTCGGTCTTTCTCGTGGTTCTAACCGTAACCATATTGTACGCGCAACCCTTGAATCTATTGCTTACCAAACCCGTGACGTATTAGAAGCAATGCAATCTGACTCAGGCCAACGTTTACAATATTTACGTGTCGATGGCGGCGCAACCAACAACAACTTCTTAATGCAATTCCAAGCAGATATTTTAGATGTGAACGTAGAACGTCCAGTGGTGAAAGAAGTAACTGCACTTGGCGCAGCTTACCTTGCAGGCCTTGCGGTTGGTTTCTGGAAAGATTTAGACGAACTTCACGACAAAGCCCGTGTAGAACGTACCTTCACCCCAGATAACGATGAAGAAAAACGTGAACGTCGTTATAAAGGTTGGAAAAAAGCCGTTAAACGCTCATTAGAATGGGCAAAAGAAGACGCGGAATAATCCTTCCTCGCCAATAATAAAGTGCGGTCAAAATCGCTTATGTTTTTGATCGCACTTTTATTTAGGAGTAATGACCTTACCTGAAGAAAGATCATATAGGAGGAGCTATTTCACCTGCATTTACAAAAGGTTATCCCCCTTGCTAACCTGTAATAAATTCTCTCAAAAATTCATCAATCCGTTTTAAATCGGGAATAAGTGGCGGGATAGGTATTGGATGTGGTATCGTTCGTCTTGGGTCAGTTGTGTGTA
>NZ_CALJRX010000008.1 GCF_937976265.1 uncultured Haemophilus sp. | reverse complement strand
ATTGTACCCACGTTTACGTGCGGTTTTGTACGTTCAAATTTTTCTTTAGACATTTGTTTAGTTTCCTAGAAAATGCTCTATAAGCCATTCGACTTATAGAGCGGATTGTTACAAAAAATTATTTTTTACGCGCTTCAATTACTGCAGCAGCAACACTTGTTGGCGCTTCAGCATATTTTAACGGTTCCATTGAGTATGATGCACGACCTTGAGTTTGTGAACGTAAGTCTGTTGCATAACCGAACATTTCAGAAAGTGGAACTTCTGCATCGATTTTAACAACGAATTCGTTCGCTTCTTGACCGTTAACCATAGCACGACGACGGCTTAAGTCACCGATTACATCACCCACATACTCAGGTGGAGTTTCTACTTCAACTTTCATGATTGGCTCAAGTAGAACTGGGTTTGCTTTAGCAAACGCTGCTTTAAATGCTAAAGAAGCCGCTAATTTAAACGCTAATTCTGATGAGTCAACATCATGGTATGAACCGAAGTGTAAACGTACACCAATATCTACTACCGGATAACCCGCTAATGGACCAGATTTAAGCTGTTCTTGGATACCTTTATCAACTGCAGGAATGTATTCACCAGGGATTACACCACCTTTGATTTCGTTTACAAATTCGTAACCAGGACCTTCTGGATCTAATGGGTATAAGTCAATAACAACGTGACCATATTGACCGCGACCACCAGATTGTTTTGCGTGTTTACCTTCCACATCGTTAACACGAGTGCGGATAGTTTCACGGTAAGATACTTGTGGTTTACCGATGTTAGCTTCCACTTTGAACTCACGTTTCATACGGTCAACGATGATGTCTAAGTGTAACTCACCCATACCAGAAATAATGGTTTCACCAGATTCTTCATCAGTGTGAACACGGAATGAAGGGTCTTCTTGAGCAAGACGACCTAATGCAAGACCCATTTTTTCTTGGTCAGCTTTAGTTTTAGGTTCTACTGCTACAGAGATTACTGGCTCTGGGAATTCCATACGCTCAAGGATGATCGGTGCATCGATTGCACATAATGTATCGCCCGTAGTTACATCTTTTAAGCCGATTGCTGCAGCGATATCGCCCGCACGAACTTCTTTGATTTCTTCACGTTTATTAGCGTGCATCTGTACGATACGACCAAAACGTTCACGTTTTTGACGTACAGAGTTTAATACTGTATCACCAGAGTTAATTACACCTGAGTACACACGGAAGAAGGTTAAGTTACCTACGAATGGGTCAGTTGCAATTTTGAATGCTAATGAAGAGAACGGCTCATCATCGCTTGCGTGACGTTCACCTTCAGTTTCATCTGGATTGATACCTTTGATTGCTGGAATATCAGTTGGTGCTGGTAAGTATTCAACAACCGCATCAAGCATTGCTTGAACACCTTTGTTTTTGAATGCTGAACCACAAGTTACCAAGATGATTTCGTTTGCTAATACGCGTTGACGAAGACCTGCTTTGATTTCTTCTTCGCTTAACTCTTCACCACCAAGATATTTTTCCATTAATTCTTCAGTTGCTTCAGCTGCTGCATCAACAAGGTTTTGACGCCATTCTTCACAAGCTGCTTGCATATCTGCAGGAATATCTTCATAAGTGAAGGTCATACCTTGGTCTGCTTCGTTCCAGTTGATCGCTTTCATTTTGATCAAATCAACAACACCAGTGAAGCTTTCTTCTGCACCGATTGGAAGTTGAAGAGGAACAGCGTTAGCACCTAAACGAGTTTTAAGTTGTTCAACAACACGTAAGAAGTTAGCACCAGTACGGTCCATTTTGTTTACGAACGCAATACGTGGAACTTGATATTTGTTAGCTTGACGCCATACAGTTTCAGACTGAGGTTGAACACCACCAACCGCACAGTAAACCATTACCGCACCATCAAGAACACGCATAGAACGTTCTACTTCAACAGTAAAGTCTACGTGTCCCGGGGTATCGATAACGTTGATACGGTGTTGTGGGAACTGTTGTGACATACCAGACCAGAATGCGGTAGTTGCCGCAGAGGTAATGGTAATACCACGCTCTTGTTCCTGTTCCATCCAGTCCATTGTTGCTGCACCATCGTGTACTTCACCAATTTTGTGACTTACACCAGTGTAGAATAAGATACGTTCAGTGGTAGTAGTTTTACCAGCATCAATGTGCGCACTAATACCGATATTACGATATCTTTCAATAGGGGTTGTACGAGCCATTATTATAACCTTGTTAAGTTTAATATCTGTTTATATAAGGGTAAGGCTTCATCGAGGATGAAGCCCTTAAATTTTAAAAGCGTATTACCAACGGAAGTGAGCAAATGCTTTGTTAGCTTCAGCCATACGGTGAACGTCTTCACGTTTTTTCACTGCTGCGCCTTTGTTATCTGATGCATCAGATAATTCATTTGCAAGACGTAAAGCCATTGATTTATCACCGCGTTTACGTGCAGCTTCAACGATCCAACGCATACCTAATGCGTTACGACGAACTGGACGTACTTCAACTGGCACTTGGTAAGTAGAACCACCAACACGACGAGATTTAACCTCAACAGTTGGGCGAACGTTTTCAAGTGCAATTTCAAATGCTTCTAAAGGTTCTTTACCTGTGCGTTCTGCAAGTTTGTCTAACGCACCGTAAACGATGGTTTCAGCAACGGATTTTTTACCGTCTACCATTAATACATTAATAAATTTTGCAAGTAACTCTGAACCGAACTTCGGATCTGGAAGAATCTTGCGTGGTTCAACACTACGACGACGTGGCATTGCGAATTTCTCCGTATATTTAATCTTCAGGATATCCAAAACTCTATAAAAATTAACCGCACTTTAAAGTGAGCTAATGTGATACTGGAGTTTCTGATTTAAATTTTTACTAATTTAGACGTTTGGCCTTACTTAACGGAGTTCCATTAAGCTTTAGGACGTTTAACGCCGTATTTAGAACGACCTTGTTTACGATCTTTAACGCCTGCACAGTCTAATGCGCCGCGTACAGTGTGGTAACGAACACCCGGTAAGTCTTTAACACGACCACCACGGATAAGCACAACACTGTGCTCTTGAAGGTTGTGACCTTCGCCGCCGATGTAAGAAGTTACTTCAAAGCCATTAGTTAAACGAATACGACATACTTTACGTAATGCTGAGTTCGGTTTTTTAGGTGTAGTTGTGTATACACGAGTGCACACACCACGTTTCTGCGGGCAAGCCTCTAATGCAGGAACGTTACTTTTTACAACCTTTTTCACACGCGGTTTGCGTACTAGCTGGTTGATAGTTGCCATTAAAAAAGCTCCAGTTTAAATGTTATTCATAATAGAATGTTTGTTACAAAATCTATCTCTCCATCCAATAGACAGAAGAAATAGACGCTGAATTTTAAAGAGTTCCCTTAGAAATGTCAAGCATTGCATTCTTTGCGCTTAACAGCCTCCTTCATTAGATATCGTTAAAGCTTGAGGATTAAAACTCAATCCACCATAACACCCTCCCCCCATAACTGACAGTCTAGGCAAAGGTTTTCCCTCTTTATCATAAATAGTCTTCACTTTTGATGATGGGTTACCATTTTCATCAAAATCATAAACCGCTAGAAAATATCCCTTATCTTTACTTTTATGTTCTGGTAATGGAAATAATTTACTTACTTGTACAAAACTCTGAAAATCGGCAAATTCAACTTTGATTGCCCCAAATTCATACCCACGAATTATATGTATAGCATTAATTGGATAACCAAATGCTGTAGCATTCTGTAATAGAATTGTCACATCTTTAGAATGGTAATCTTCACCACCTTCACTAGCTGTTTCATCACGCCTAACAATTTCTTGTTTGACGCTTTGCTTTTCTAATAAAGTCATATTTTGTAAAAAATCTTCTTTGCTTTCACACTCAACAACACTTAACACATGACATTTTACAAAATCTGTTAAATCTATTAACTGATTACTATTTACTTATTTTTGCTTAGAGTCTGTTATTTTATTAAAGTACTTCCATAGTTGTTCCGCATTCGTACTAATTTTTTCAAAGCCAACTGGTAGCTCATAAGTTTGATTTTGTGGATTAAATAAAATGACTACCTTACCTTTCTTATTACCTATGCTTTCTATATCCCATTCTTCTGCCCCATTTTTAGCCTTATCATTAAGCTTATATTTCACAAGCTTATAATTCAATTCGATTGGATAAAACGCCTCTGTTGGTTTTAGGTTTGAATTAATTTTTGGCTCACATTCAACGCCGAGAGGCCCAAAACGCCACTCTTCATAATGACACCCAGTCACTATTTTCATTTTATTATCTACAGGGTAAACCCAACTAATATCACCTTTCTCACCGCCACTCCCTCCATCACGGCCGTCTAATTGAAAACCCAGTGTATCCTTTCCTAGCTTAACGACCGATGCTTTACCAAGAAGCTCTATATTTTTATTTTTAAATAATGGTTTTTGCTCAAAGTTTTCAGAATTCATATATTCCTGATTTTCTAAAACCCATTCATCTAATGACTTTTTGAAAATGTATAAATACAATTCCTCATTATATCCTGCAGTTCCATAATTCAGTGCAAAATAACGCTTTTCTCCTTCACTGGTTTGAATATCTTTTAAGTCATAATCAATGCGAAAAGCCTCATCCTCCCAAGATTTACTCCATTTATCGTATACAGCTCTCGGATAAACTTTTTTGAGAATATATTTGCCAAATTCTTCATTACTTAAATTAGTAGAAATTTGATTAAATTGACTACTCGAACTCGTGGGATTTGCTATAGATGCTTGTACGCCAGTACAAGATAGGAAACAAGTGAGCATCGAGATAAATAGCATTTTTTTCATAATAGAATCCTTATAATTATTGATCTAAGTACTAATGTAGTGAATTCTGACTTAACTTAAGAGATTTTCTATAATTATATGATTTTTAAATAACTTATTCCATCCCATCTTTACATTTAATACATTTTCTTCAAGATGTTTAATTCATTTAGTTTTAACTCTCTTTTTCCAAATCAATTGCCTGCATGTAGCCAGGGTTTTATAATTTCAAGCAGAATTATTTTGTTGGCAATCATTATGTTACGTTCATTCATTTTTCATTTACGTTATTTCTATCATAAAAAGCTTCGACAAACCCATCGTATCTCTCATAAAACACTCGAATTTGTATGTTTACTGATTGGTGCGACATTTGTTGCCCTTTTTTCCTTTGGATTTGCGAAACTCGCCGATATCGGACTTGAATTTAATGCCTATTGGTCTGCTAAATACCCTCTCGCCGTTTGGTTCGTCTTGCCACTTGGTCTTGCATTTCTTACCTGGTTTACCGCCAAATACACGCCTTATGTTGGCGGCAGCGGTATTCCACAAGTGATTGCCTCCATTAATCTTCCTTACAGTGGCTATAAAACAAAACTGGTTGAATTTCGCCAAACCATTTGGAAAATTCCGCTTACTTTCTTTGCCATGGTGATAGGTGCGTCTGTTGGACGTGAAGGACCTTCTGTTCAAGTGGGGGCGGCTGTCATGCTCGCTTGGGGAAATTTCTGTCGTAAATACAACTTTGCTTTCCGTGGCTTAAGTACGAATGAACTCATCGCAACGGGTGCAGCAGGTGGTCTTGCTGCCGCATTTAACGCCCCTTTGGCTGGGGTCATTTTTGCCATTGAAGAACTTGGTCGCGGCGTGATGTTACGCTGGGAACGACGCGTATTGCTCGGTGTATTAGCAGCCGGTTTTATTTTAGTGGCGATCCAAGGCAATAGCCCTTACTTTCCAACCTATAAAGGTGCGACCACTATTCCTTATTTATACCTTTGGCTTGCCATTTGTGGCGTCGTCTGCGGTGTACTGGGTGGTATATTTGGACGACTCCTTGCTAAAGGATTAGCGGGAGTCTCTCCACTCAAATGGCGTGACTGGATCCGTAAACACCCTATTTATATTGCCTTATTACTTGGTTTAGTGTTGGCTGCTATAGGCACCTACAGCGAAGGACAAACCTATGGAACCGGTTATGATGTTGTCGCAAGAGCCTTAGAAGGACAACTCGTTTCACCTGAAGTGGGGATACTAAAACTCTTCGCAACGGTGACGACTTATTGGAATGGCATCGCGGGCGGAATTTTTACACCATCTCTCACTACTGGTGCGGGTATCGGCACCATGTTATGGGAAATCAGCAACGGCATGGTCGATCAACGTTTTTTGGTCATTTTATGTATGGCAGCCTTTTTAGCCGGCGGCACACAATCCCCAGTGACAGCCAGCGTAGTGGTGATGGAAATGACGGGGGCTCAACCTGTACTGATTTGGCTCTTGATTTCCAGTATCATTGCCTCCATAATTTCGCGCCAATTTAGTCCGAAACCTTTTTACCACTTTGCGGCTGGACGTTTCCGTCAACGAATGCAGGAACAACAAGCAGAAGATCTTCGCCGTAACGAGATTCAAGAGAAATAAAATATGTCAGAAAACCAACCGCACTTTTACCGTGGCCGCTTTTCCGTTGCGCCGATGTTAGATTGGACGACACGCCATTGTCGCTATTTTCATCGCCAATTTAGTAAAAATGCGTTGCTTTATACTGAAATGGTCACGGCTCCCGCCATTATTCATGCGAAATACGATCATTTAGATTTTGATTTGCAAGAAAACCCAGTTGCCCTACAACTTGGCGGAAGTGATCCCGCACAGCTTAAACATTGTGCCAAATTAGCCGAAGAAAGAGGCTATCATGAAATTAATCTGAATGTCGGCTGCCCTTCCGATCGCGTGCAAAATGGTATGTTTGGTGCTTGTTTGATGGCAAAAGCGGATTTAGTCGCAGAATGTATTGCAGAAATGCAACGTGTCGTGAATATTCCTGTCACCGTGAAAACGCGTATTGGCATTGATGATTTGGATAGCTATGAATTTCTCTGTGGCTTTATCGAAAAAGTCCATCATGCAGGCTGCCAAGAATTTATTGTTCACGCACGAAAAGCCTGGCTTTCAGGATTAAGCCCAAAAGAGAATCGTGAAATTCCGCCTTTAGATTATGATCGTGTTTATCAATTGAAAAAAGACTTCCCGCAGTTGACCATTGCAATTAATGGCGGCATAAAAACCATCGAAGAAATGAAACATCATTTGCAATTTGTGGATGGCGTGATGGTTGGGCGTGAGGCTTATCAAAATCCGTCGTTGTTGGGCTATGTTGATCAAATGCTTTTTGATGCCAATGCGGATATCGTCACACCAAGACAAGCAGTGGAAGCCATGTTCCCTTACATTGAAAAACAACTGAGCCAAGGTGTTTATTTAAATCATATCGTTCGACATATGCTTGGCGCATTCCAAAACTGCAAAGGGGCAAGACAATGGCGACGCTATTTAAGTGAAAATGCCTTTAAGCAAGGCGCGGGCATCGAAGTGGTCGAAACGGCATTAAGCTTTGTGGAAACCAATTAAGCCTAAAATACAAAGTGCGGTCTGAATTTAATAGATTTTCTGACCGCACTTTTGTTTTATGAGTATTTCATTAACAATGATGTTTTTGACGATATGTCACTAAATCTTCAATTGTTAACACCGCATAACCAAATTTTTTCGCAAATTCAATAATTTCTGGTGCGCGAGCCATAGAACCATCATCATTCGTAATTTCACAAATCACACCAGCCGGTTTAAAACCGCTTAAACGTGCTAAATCAACTGAGGCTTCAGTATGACCACGACGTGCTAAAACACCACCTTCTGCAGCACGTAATGGGAAAACATGCCCAGGACGGTGAAGATCTGTCGGTTTTGCCTGATCTGCAATTGCCGCTCTGATTGTGGTGACGCGATCTTGTGCTGATACACCTGTTGACACACCTTCTGCCGCTTCAATCGTCACGGTAAATGCGGTTTTATTCACGCTATTGTTATGCTCAACCATCGGTGGCAAATCAAGCTGTTTGCATTGTTCATCGGTGATACATAAACACACGATACCGCTGCCATAACGAATAAGTTTTGCCATTTGTTCTGGGGTAATGGTTTCTGCTGGGAAAATTAAATCGCCTTCATTTTCGCGATCTTCATCATCCAATACTAATACGCCATTACCTTGTTTGAATGCATTTAATGCGTTAATCACCCGTTCTTCGCCGGTCGCACCAAATGCAGATAAAATTGACTGATTCATCGTAATTTCCTTTGTTGTTACGTTAAAATTAACCAGAATCAGGGCTGAGAAATGCAAATAAATAGAACGGAATTGGGAACCCAATCCGTTTTATTCTCTTTCATCCAGACTATACTGTCGGCTTTGGAATTTCACCAAATCTGCTAACCTTAAAAGTACAAAGCGAAACAATTTTGTAAAACGCAATCAAAATTGACCGCACTTTTAAGTGCTCGTGGGCTGTCACCACCGGTAGGGAATTTCACCCTGCCCTGAGAATGCAGGTCGTAGTATAACGTAAAATGTCGCGGTAAAAAATCATTCAATGAAAAATGTTTTTATTTGCACAAAGATTGCATAAAATAGGACTATTCAGCCACCTCGCCGTGGCCATTTAGCGAAGGATACATTATGTCGAACAAACACGATAAAAAAGTGGGTGTGATTTTTGGGAAATTCTACCCTGTTCACACCGGCCATATTAATATGATTTATGAAGCATTCAGTAAAGTGGATGAGCTTCACGTGATTGTCTGTAGCGATACCGAACGCGATTTAAAGCTGTTTTATGATAGTAAAATGAAACGCATGCCGACGGTACAAGATCGCCTTCGCTGGATGCAACAAATCTTTAAATATCAAAATGATCACATTTTTATTCATCACTTAGTTGAAGATGGCATTCCAAGTTATCCAAATGGTTGGCAAGCTTGGAGTGACGCAGTAAAAAACCTATTTGAAGAAAAACAATTTACCCCGACGATGGTATTTAGTAGTGAGCCACAAGACAAAGCGCCATACGAAAAATACTTAGGACTTGAAGTTTCTTTAGTGGATCCTGACCGCTCTTTCTTTAATGTATCTGCAACGAAAATTCGTACTACACCTTTCCAATATTGGAAATTCATTCCGAAAGAAGTCCGTCCATTCTTTGCAAAAACCATTGCCATTTTAGGTGGTGAAAGTAGCGGTAAAAGTGTCTTGGTCAGTAAGCTTGCTGCCGTATTCAATACTACTTCTGCATGGGAATATGGTCGGGAATATGTCTTTGAAAAATTAGGTGGCGATGAGCAAGCCATGCAATATTCTGACTATCCACAAATGGCACTAGGTCACCAACGCTATATTGATTATGCGGTGCGTCATGCTCATAAAGTGGCAATTATTGATACTGACTTCATTACCACGCAAGCTTTTTGTATTCAATACGAAGGTAAAGCCCATCCATTCCTCGATTCCATGATCAAAGAATACCCATTTGATGTCACCATTTTATTGAAAAACAATACAAAATGGGTGGATGATGGCTTACGTAGTCTAGGCAGCCAAAAACAACGTCAACAATTCCAACAGTTATTGAAAAAATTGTTAGATAAATACAAAGTGCCTTACATCGAAATTGAATCACCAAGTTATTTAGACCGTTATAACCAAGTGAAATCTGTTGTGGAAAAAGTGTTAAATGATGAAGAACTTGAAAGTTTACCGCATACTAAACGCACATTGACCAACGAGAAATAAAATGATTTTATTCGCAGGCGATCCGCACGGAAGTTATGAACATCTTTATCCTTTCGTGCAAGAAAATGACAACGTTGC
>NZ_CALJRX010000007.1 GCF_937976265.1 uncultured Haemophilus sp. | reverse complement strand
ACTAAAACAGGCATTAAGATGTCTGCAGATTTAGAAATCCCTTTTTGAATACCTAAAGAAAGCACGCCTAACGCCACTAACCATACAGCAATTAATGGGCCAGTTACCATGCCGACAAACTCAAAGCTCACACCATTGCTGATATCGCCCATTTTTAAGAATTCGTGTAGGAAGAAATCAATTGGTTTATCACCCCAGGCAGAATTAAGTGAGAAATAGGTATAGCTTGCTGCCCAACCTAATACCACGGCGTAGTAAAGACCGATGATGACGTTCACCATCACCTGCCACCAACCAAACACTTCAAAGTGCGGGTTAAAACGACGATAAGAAAGCGGGGCACCACCACGATGGCGATGACCAATTGCGTAATCTAAGAAAAGCAATGGAATACCGGCGGTTAAAAGTGCAATAAGATAAGGGATAATAAATGCACCGCCCCCGTTTTCATAAGTAGTATAAGGGAAACGCCAGATGTTTCCTAAGCCAACAGCGGATCCAATCGCCGCCATAATAAATGCCTTCCGACCAGAAAAGGTCTCACGCTTTGCGTTTGACTGCGTCATATTAAGTTCCTTTTGAATGAAGAAAGGTTTCAATATAATGCATTATAAAACCTAGTCAAGAATTTGATTTAAAGTGCGGTTAAAAATAATGAATTTTTTTTAAATATCACTGTCTAAAGACCGAGTTTAGTCTCTATTAACAACCCAAAGGAAACATTTATGAATCTCAACAGCATTTTAAATCAAGTTTTAGATGTCGCTAAAAACTCTGCAAGCAAACTTGAAACTGGCAACCAAACTATGGACACTATCACTAAAGTTGGTGGTGGTGCAGCGTTAGGCGGTGTCTTATCGATGATTTTAGGCCGTAGTGGCGGTGCAAGCTTAGCAAAATTAGGCTCACTTGCCGTTTTAGGTAACCTTGCTTACCAAGCTTACCAAAACTATCAAAAATCCCAACAAGGCAGCCAACCAAACATCTCAGAAAATGCGTTTGATGTATTAAATTCATCAAGCCATGTCGATGCGGGTGAATTAATTTTACGCACCATGATCGCCACTGCGGCTGCAGATGGTGAAATCACCGAAGATGAAAAACAAACTATTGCAAATGAAGCGGGTAACAACCCTGAATTAGCGCAATGGCTTGAACGAGAAATCCAAAATCCAATTTCTATCAATGAAATTGCTCGTCTCGTAGGTAACGATACTGCACTTGCAAGTAATGTGTACTTAGCCGCTCGTTTAGTAAGCAAAGATTTATCTCGCAAAGAAATCATTTTCTTAGCAGATTTAGCACAAGCATTAGGCTTAGACGATGCGCTTGTTGAACAATTAGAAAAACAAGCAGGTTTCTAATTTTATGCACAGAAAACATCACGTTTTCTGACCGCACTTTTCATTCAAAAACACGATAATGTTTGTTATCGTGTTTTTTTCATTGGTTTTTTAGCGAAAACCTAACCAAAGGCGAAAAATTCCGCTACAATGCTGAACTTCAGTGTTCATAAAATTATTCAATAATCATAAAAACGGGAAGCAACATGACAGGCGCACAACTCATTATCGAATGTTTAAAAGCGCACGGTGTAACCGATCTTTTCGGCTACCCAGGCGGGGCAATCATGCCAACCTACGATGCAATTTATGACTCAGGTCTTGACCATCTTCTTTGCCGTAACGAACAAGGTGCCGCAATAGCCGCAATTGGTTATGCACGCTCTACAGGCAAAGTGGGCGTTTGTGTCGCAACGTCAGGCCCAGGTGCAACTAATTTAATTACAGGTTTAGGTGACGCCTTTGCTGATTCTGTGCCCATCGTGGCATTTACTGGCCAAGTGGCTGCTCCCCTTATCGGTACAGATGCTTTCCAAGAAGCCGATGTTTTAGGTTTATCCCTTGCGTGTACCAAACACAGCTATATTGTTCAATCTATTGAAGAACTTCCTGAAATTATTGCCTCTGCTTTCCAAATTGCACAAAGTGGCAGACCAGGCCCAGTTCTCATCGATGTCCCTCGTAACATCCAAGTTGGCGATGTACCAGAACATATCAAACCCATTGTCAAACCAGTCGTAAAACCAACCGCACTTTCAGAATTAAAATTAGCGGAAGCAAAAGAATTATTGGCACAAGCGAAAAAACCGGTGCTTTATGTGGGCGGTGGCGTAGGTATGGCAAATGCCACACAAGCGGTCAGAAAATTCCTACAAATTACCAAAATGCCGTCTGTTTCGACATTAAAAGGCTTAGGCTCAATTGACCCAACCGATCCCGTTTATATGGGCATGATTGGTATGCACGGCACAAGAGCTGCAAATATTGCCGTGCAAGAATGTGATTTATTGTTAGTGTGCGGCGCACGTTTTGACGACCGCGTGACGGGTAAATTAGACAGTTTTGCACCACACGCGAAAGTGATCCATTGTGATATTGATGCAGCAGAAATCAACAAACTTCGTGTGGCAAATGTCGCCCTTCAAGGTGATTTAATTCAAGCCTTAGAAGCCTTAAGTATTCCGCTTGCGATTGATGATTGGCGTGCGCATATTCAAGCGCTGAAAGCCAAACTCGATTTCACTTACATCGACAATGCAGGCAACCGACCGATTGACCCTTGGTCATTGCTCAACACACTTTCACAGCGTAAACCTCAAAATGCCGTGATTTGTACCGATGTGGGCCAACACCAAATGTGGTCTGCGCAACATATGCGTCATTTCGCACCAGAAAACTATATTACCTCTGCGGGCTTCGGCACCATGGGATTTGGTTTACCTGCAGCGGTGGGCGCGAAAAAAGCACGCCCTCATGATGAAGTGATTTTGGTGACAGGCGATGGTTCATTGATGATGAACATCCAAGAATTAGGCTCAATCAAACGCGGCAAATTACCGGTGAAAATTTTGCTGTTAGATAACCAACGTCTCGGTATGGTGCGTCAATGGCAAGACCTTTTCTGGAACAAACGCCGTTCTGAAACCATTTTAGAAGATAACCCTGATTTCGTGATGTTAGCGAAAGCCTTTGATATTCCAGCTGAACGCATTGAGCGCGCTGATGATGTAGATGCGGCACTTAATCGTTTATTAAATAGTGAAACTGCCTATTTATTGCAAGTATGCATTCCACCTGAAGAATGTGTATGGCCATTAGTGCCACCAGGCGCATGCAACACGGATATGCTGGAGGAAATTTAAGATGAACCAATATACTTTTGACTTGATCGCTCAACATCGCCCAGAGGTTTTAGAACGTGTATTACGCGTTATTCGTTTACGTGGCTTTACTGTGACTAATATGGAGATGGCATTGGTAGAAACCCAAGTGCAGTTAAAAATCACTGTAAAATCTGACCGCACTTTTGATTTGTTGGT
>NZ_CALJRX010000006.1 GCF_937976265.1 uncultured Haemophilus sp. | reverse complement strand
TTAAAAAGTTCAATTTTTTAATAAAATAATAAAGAAAAAATTTTCTTTTAAACAAAATTTAAGCTATCTTTACTCTGTTTCGGTGGATCGTAACGATCTGAAGTTCAACTTAATCTTCATTTAAAACTATTATGAATACATCACGTTTATTTCATTTTTTGTTCCAAGGTAATTTGGTAAAACGAATTGCTGTTGGTTTGGTACTCGGGATCCTTGTTGCATTGGTGAATGAGAGTGTTAAAAATTCATCAGGCATTGATCTTGCATCTAGCTTTGGCGTGCTGGGTCAAATTTTCGTTAAAGCATTACGTGCAGTTGCACCAATTTTGATTTTCTTCCTTGTGATGGCTGCATTGGCTAATAAGAAAGTGGGCTCTAAAAGCAATATGAAAGAAATCGTCGTGCTTTATCTTTTGGGTACGTTCTTAGCCGCTGTGGCTGCGGTAATTGCAAGTATGGCATTTCCATCAGAGGTGGCGCTTGCGGTAAAAGAAGATGCAAGTTCAGCACCACAATCTGTTGGCCAAGTCATGTTAACTTTAGTATTGAATGTGGTGGATAACCCATTAAATGCAATTTTCAAAGCAAACTTTATCGGTGTATTAGCATGGTCTATCGGTTTAGGTTTAGCACTTCGTCATGCTTCTGATGCAACTAAACAAGTGGTGGCTGATTTTGCAGAAGGCATTTCTAAAATTGTTCACGTCATTATTTCTTTTGCGCCTTTCGGTGTATTCGGTTTAGTGGCTGAAACTTTATCTGACAGAGGATTAGCGGCGTTAGGTGGATATGTACATTTACTATTCGTGTTAATCGGTACAATGTTATTCACTGCATTTGTGATTAACCCAATTCTTGTTTATTGGAAAATTCGTCGTAACCCATATCCATTAGTGTGGACTTGTGTACGCGAAAGTGGTGTAACTGCATTCTTTACACGTAGTTCTGCAGCAAATATTCCTGTAAACATTGAATTAGCAAAACGCTTAAATCTTGATGAAGAAACCTATTCTGTGGCAATTCCATTAGGTGCGAATATCAATATGGCGGGTGCAGCGATTACCATTACTGTATTAACGTTAGCGGCTGTTCATACATTAGGTATGGAAGTGTCTTTTGTAAGTGCTGTATTATTAAGTATTGTTGCGGCGCTTTGTGCATGTGGTGCTTCTGGTGTGGCAGGTGGTTCGTTATTATTAATTCCATTAGCTTGTAGCTTATTCGGTATTTCTGATGACATCGCGGCACAAATGATCGGTGTAGGTTTTGTGATTGGTATCTTACAAGACTCAACTGAAACGGCACTAAACTCTTCAACTGACGTATTATTTACTGCGGCAGTATGTATGGAAGAAGAGCGTAAAAACGGCTAATTAAATGAATCTGATAAGGCGGGCAAATTGCTCGCCTTTTGTTTTTAAGGGAAAGAGAATGACACTTTTAATTCAGCAAGCAAAATTTGAGCTTCATCAAAAACAGACCTTAAACTTACCGCACTTTGCGATTGAGCCACGACAATATTGGGTTGTGGTAGGCAGTAATGGAAGTGGAAAATCCGCGTTTGCTTTAGCTTTGCAAAATGAATTGCCTTTACAGGAAGGGGAGTATCGTAATTCTTTTAAACGTGTTCAATCTTTCTCTTTTGAAAAACAGCGAGAAATTCTTGAAGCAACATTAAAGAACTTAAATAACGATGATACCGATCCTGATTTTTTTGGTCAAACGGCAAGAGAAACCATTTTAAATGGTAGTACGGCGCTTACTTTTTGTGAACAAATTGCAGAAAAATTAGGAATTACTTATCTCTTAGATCGTTTCTTTATCAAACTTTCCACTGGCGAAACTCGAAAAGTCTTATTGGCACAAGCGTTATTACAAAAGCCCGACCTCTTAATTTTAGATGAGCCTTTTGAAGGGCTAGATCAGCAATCAGTGCAAGATTGGATGGCGATGTTGAATGAACTGAAAAAAGAATGTGCAATCGTTCTGATCGTTAATCGTCTAGCAGATATTCCAGAACAGTCCACTCATTTAGCCATGTTGGAAAATCTAGAGTTAGTATTAGAAGGTGAACGCCAATCCATTGAGCAACAAAGTATTTATCAACAATTAGTTTATGCGGAGCAATCTGTTGATGTGGCTTTGCCAGAACCAGCCTCACCATTACTAAAACTGCCTGAAAATCAACCGCACTTTGAGCTTAAAAATGTCACGGTTCAGTATGGCGATAAAGTGATTTTGGATCATTTAAATTGGGTTGTTCAGCCAAATCAAAATTGGTGGATTAAAGGACCTAATGGTGCAGGGAAATCTACCTTACTTTCTTTAATTACAGGTGATCATCCTCAGGCATTTTCAAATCATGTGGTGATCTTTGGTAAACAACGTGGCTCAGGCGAAACCATTTGGGATATTAAACAAAAAATGGGTTACGTAAGTAGCCAACTGCATTTAGATTATCGCGTGAATTGTTCCGTGCTAGATGTCATTATTTCAGGCTTTTTTGACAGTATAGGGATTTATCAACAGGTGCCAGAGGCAATTCGTTTAAAAGCCATGCAGTGGTTAGCTCGTTTAAATCTGACGCATTTAGCCAAAAAGCCATTTCGTTCACTTTCTTGGGGGCAGCAACGTTTATTGCTTATTACTCGTGCGATGGTGAAATATCCGCCTGTTTTAATTTTAGATGAGCCTTTTCAAGGGCTTGATGGGTTAAATCGCAAGTTAGTGAAACATTTTATCGAACAACTGGTAAATAATAGCGAAACGCAGCTTTTATTTGTTTCTCATCAAGATTTAGATGCCCCGAATTGCATTACGCATCTTTTTGAATTTATAAGAGAAAACGATAAATATATTTATGTACAAAGTGCGGTCTAATTTGATAGACTTTCCTTATATTTCCTCATCATTAAGGAGCAATCTATGGAAGGCTTATCTATTGCCGCAATCGTCTTTATTGTATTAGTTGTTGTTGTGCTATTTTCGGCACTTAAAACCGTACCGCAAGGTTATAACTGGACGATTGAGCGTTTTGGGCGTTATACCCACACCTTGATGCCAGGCTTAAACTTCGTCGTACCATTTGTGGATCGTGTTGGTCGTAAGATCAATATGATGGAACAGGTATTAGATATTCCATCACAAGAGGTCATTTCTAAGGATAACGCGAACGTATCTATTGATGCGGTCTGTTTCGTACAGGTGATTGATGCTCGCAGTGCAGCTTATGAAGTAAATCATTTGGAACAAGCAATTATCAATTTAACCATGACTAACATTCGTACCGTATTAGGTTCGATGGAATTGGATGAAATGCTTTCCCAACGTGACTCCATTAACGGTCGTTTGTTGGCAATTGTAGATGAAGCGACCAATCCTTGGGGGATTAAAGTTACCCGTATTGAAATTCGCGATGTGCGTCCACCACGTGAATTGATTGATTCCATGAATGCGCAAATGAAAGCTGAACGTAATAAACGTGCGGAAGTGTTGGAAGCGGAAGGTATTCGTCAGGCAGAAATTCTACGTGCAGAAGGGGAAAAACAAGCTCGAATTCTGAAAGCGGAAGGGGAGCGTCAAGAAGCCTTCTTACAAGCAGAAGCGCGTGAGCGTGCCGCAGAAGCAGAAGCGAAAGCAACTCAAATGGTGTCAGAAGCAATTGCTAGCGGTGATACCAAAGCGATCAATTACTTTATTGCACAAAAATACACGGAAGCCTTAAAACAAATCGGTGGTTCACCGAACAGCAAAGTGGTGATGATGCCGCTTGAAGCCGGCAATTTAATCGGCTCGGTAGCCGGCATTGCCGAATTGTTAAAAGGCGACAAAAAAGCGTAATTTCCTAAAGTGCGGTTAAAAATGACCGCACTTTTTCTCTCAAGGAGTTGATATGGCAGATTGGCTAACAACCTGGTCGGTGTGGCATTGGTTGGTATTAGGTTTTGTATTGTTAATTGCTGAAACCCTAATACCCGGCGTGTTTTTATTATGGTGGGGCTTGGCTGCGATTGTGACGGCTGGTGTGATGGCGTTGGTACCGGGGCTATCCTTAACTGTTTTAGCCGTGTTTTATGCGATTTTAGCGATTATCTTTTCGTTGCTTTGGTGGAAATACCAACATAGCAAAGATAATCAGGATCAATCACGTACAACCTTAAACCAACGGGATCATACTTTATTAGGTAAAAAAGGGACGGTATTAGAAATTGGTTCTAACGGGATTGGTCGGGGTGCTTTTGGCGATACTACATGGCGCATTCAAGGCGAGCATCTAAATGTGAACGATCTTGTGGTGGTAGAACGCGTTGATGGCATCACCTTGTTAGTGAAAAAGGTAACAGAATGAACCATTTAATTATTTTTGCGCATCCCAATAGCCAAAAAAGTTTTGGTCGCGCCATCGTAGATCGTATTGTGAAAGCGAGTCAGCAGCTTGGTGTTGAAACCCATTTGCGTGATCTGTACACCATGGAATTTAACCCGATTCTTTCCTTTGAAGAATTACAATCGGTCAATAAAGGCATTATCCCGGCAGAAATCCAGCAGGAACATGAGTTTATTCGCCAAGCGGATTTGATTACGATGGTTTATCCGTTGTGGTGGATGGGCTTTCCGGCGATGCTAAAAGGCTATTTAGACCGCGTACTCACGCATGGTTTTGCCTATAAAACAGAGAATGGTGAGTCCAAAGGCCTTATTCACGGTAAAGCAATGCAACAATTTATCACCATTGGTAGCAACGTGGCACAATACCAAGAATTTGGCGTAGATAAATCTCTTAATCATTGTTTGGTTAATGGTTTATTTAATTATTGCGGTATTGAAAATGTGGATTACACGCTGTTCGGAGATATTCACATTATCGATGATGCAGCCCGCCAGGCGATGCTTGACGAAGCCGCTGAAAAAACAACGGCAAAATTGACCGCACTTTTAGCTCAATCGTGAGCACAATCATAGGAAAGCAACAGATGTCAGAAACTCAAGTGAATAATTTTTCTTTAATAAGCCGCCTATTTGGCAATTTATTTTATCGTAGCCCTACGGATCCGATTTTGAGCGGGGTATTTGATTGGCTGCAGCAACAAGGTTTAAGTCAAGTGTGGGCACTTTCTACGGATAAAGAAAGCGAGGCAGCCATCGATAATTTGCAGATGAAAATTGATTTGACGTTGCTTGATCGCGAATATCAAAAATTGTTCGGAGCAGAAGGGAACGTACCTACAGCCATTTCAAGCTACGATATGGATGTGCAACGTTTTGTGGATTTCCGTCATGCGCGTAATGTGCCTGAAGCAGAGAATGTGGATCACTTCGCCTTGTTGTTACTTACGGCTTCTTGGTTAGAAGACAACACGGAATCCCTTTCAGCCCAGCAGGATTTATTCGGGGATTTTCTGTTGCCTTGTGCTGCGAAATTCTTAACCCAAGTAGAAACCTATGCGACATTGCCGTTTTATCGTTCATTGGCTTATTTAACCCGTGAAATCTTAGCGGCAATGGCTGATGAACTGGAAGAGGCAGAGTAATTTGCGTTTATTCGGCCTTTAATAGGGTTTTGAAAGGACTTCTAATAAAATCATCAATGGGTTGTGAAGTATTTTCGGCAAAACGATAAAAAAACAGCCTGGCGTTTTAAAGCGCCAGGCTGTTTGTTTATAGGAAATGGCTTTATTCTTCAGAGGTCACATCTTCCGTGCCTTCGTCTTCATCATCCACATCACAAACCCGTTCAAGACTGACTACGTGTTCATCTTCAGCGGTGCGAATTAAACGAACCCCTTGAGTGTTACGGCCAACAATGCTGACTTCACTGACACGAGTACGCACTAAGGTACCTGCATCGGTAATAAGCATAATTTGGTCGGTTTCTTCTACTTGTGTCGCGGCAACGACTTTACCGTTACGTTCGCTCACTTTAATCGAAATCACCCCTTTGGTATTACGCGATTTGGTTGGGTACTCGCTTAATTGCGTGCGTTTACCATAACCGTTTTGCGTCGCGGTAAGAATTGCACCGTCATTTTTCGGTACAACTAAGGAAACCACTTTATCGATGTTGAGATCGAGGGTTTCTTCTGCATTATCGTCAGAAACGTCTTCAATTTCGACCGCACTTTCATCGTCAGCGATGTCGTTAGTGAGAGCAAGTTTTATACCGCGTACACCTGTTGCTAAACGACCCATTGCACGGACGGCACTTTCAGCGAAACGCACCACGCGACCTTGCGAAGAGAACAACATGATTTCGTTAGAACCATCGGTAATATCCACACCGATTAATTCATCTTCATCACGCAAGTTCAAGGCGATGATACCGCTTGAACGTGGACGGCTGAATTCGGTTAGCGCAATTTTCTTCACAATACCGCCAGCCGTTGCCATGATAACGAATTTATCTTCTTCATAAGCAGAGATTGGTAGGATTGCGGTGATACGCTCGTTTTCTTGTAACGGTAGAATATTGACAATTGGACGACCACGTGCACCACGGCTCGCTTGTGGTAATTGATAGACTTTCAACCAATATAAGCGGCCACGGCTCGAGAAGCAGAGAATCGTATCGTGAGTATTCGCCACTAAGAGTTTTTCGATGAAGTCTTCATCTTTCATCTTCGTTGCTGATTTACCTTTACCACCACGACGTTGTGCTTCGTAGTCGGTAAGCGGTTGATATTTCACATAACCTTCGTGAGAAAGGGTCACTACCACATCTTCTTGAGCGATTAGATCTTCTAAATCAATATCACCGGAAGCCGCAGTAATTTCAGTACGACGTTCATCGGCGAATTGTGCACGTACTTGTTCAAGCTCTTCACGAATCACTTCCATCAAGCGTTCAGGGCTGTTGATGATGTAGAGAAGTTCTGCAATTTTAACCAATAACTCTTTGTATTCATTGATCACTTCTTCGGTAGCAAGACCGGTTAAACGGTGCAAGCGAAGTTCTAAGATTGCATCAACTTGTTCTGGAGAAAGGTAGTAATCAGAACCTTTAATACCAAATTCAGCGGCTAATTCAGCCGGACGTGCCGCTGCATCAAGCAAGCTTAAAATTTCGTTATTCAGTTTCCAAGGACGAGAAATTAATTTTTCAGCCGCTTCTTTACGCTCTTTCGATTGGCGGATGATATCGATGATTTCATCGATATTTGATGTCGCAACCGCTAAACCTTCTAAAATATGGGTACGCTCGCGGGCTTTACGCAATTCAAATAAAGAACGGCGAATCACCACTTCGCGACGGTGCATCACAAAGGCTTCAATGATTTGTTTTAAGTTGAATAAACGTGGTTGACCGTGATCCAAAGCCACCATGTTAATCCCGAAAGTCACCTGCATTTGAGTAAGGGCATAGAGGTGATTTAATACCACTTCACCTACGGCATCACGTTTGATGTCGATTTCAATGCGGATCCCTTCTTTGTTAGAAAGGTCGATAATATTGCTGATGCCTTCGATTTTTTTATCTTTGATAAGCTCAGCAATTTTTTCTACTAATTTGGCTTTGTTCACTTGATAAGGCAATTCGGTCACAATGATTTGCTCTTTGCCTTTATCCGTGGTTTCTACGCTAGCGCGAGCGCGAACATACACTTTGCCGCGACCAGTGCGATAAGCTTCTTCAATCCCTTTACGGCCATTAATTAATGCCGCTGTCGGGAAGTCTGGGCCTGGGATATATTGCATTAATTCATCAATGGTGATGTTTTCGTTATCAATATAAGCCAAGCAGCCATCTAAAACTTCATTTAAGTTGTGTGGTGGAATGTTGGTTGCCATCCCCACCGCGATACCGGAAGAACCGTTTGCTAAAAGTGCCGGAATACGGGTTGGTAATACATCCGGAATCATTAATTCGCCATCATAGTTTGGCGAGAAATTCACGGTTTCTTTATCCAAGTCAGTTAATAACGCTTGGGTGATTTTTTGCATACGGACTTCGGTATAACGCATTGCCGCTGGGGCGTCACCGTCGATTGAACCGAAGTTACCTTGCCCATCTACCAACATGTAGCGCAATGAGAACGGCTGTGCCATACGCACAATGGTGTCATACACCGCAGAATCACCGTGCGGGTGATATTTACCGATTACATCACCCACCACACGGGCAGATTTCACATATTTTTTGCCGGCAGTGATGCCAGATTGATCCATGGAGAAAAGCACACGTCGATGCACCGGTTTTAAACCGTCACGCACATCAGGCAAAGCACGCCCAACAATCACCGACATGGCGTAGTCAAGGTAAGAAGATTTGAGTTCTTCTTCAATATTGACTGGGGTAATAGAGGAATGGATTGAATCCGTCATTTTTATTCCTTTTTTGATCAAAAAATTGTGACGGATTATAGCATAAATTTAAGCGTTTTTGTGTGAAAAGTGCGGTTGATTTTAAAGCGTTTTTTTAATGCGGAAATAAATAAGGCAGACATTAAGTCCGCCTTATGATTGAGAGAAAATCGTCTATTTCCAATTTTCTCGTTTGGCTTTTTGTAATTTAGCATAGGCACCAAGTAAAGCTTGGTGTTCTTTGAAGTTTTCAAGCGTTTCATCGCTGGCTGGCAAGTTATAGAACGGGTTACCTTTTTCTGCCACTGCAGCCCAAGCTTGTTGAACGGCTTCTTTGCCATACATTCTTTCAAATACAGTGCGATATTGTTGTGGATTGCGAGTATTGTCTAAATGCAATTCAATGATACTGATTAAAGCACGATAGTAATTTGCACGCTCTGGTGTAAACACAGAGCTATTCATATTCATCGTCCAGTTTGCCCAATCTAAGGCTAATTCTAATTCACCTAACGCTAAGTAAAGCATGGATTTAAGTTCACCAACACGTAATGTTGTCCAACCGCTTGCTTTTGGTGCAACGATACCGATAAATTCACGAACACGTGTGGCATCGTCAATATCTTGCTCATCTAATTCTGCTAATAATTCTTCGTAAGTTTCAGCATCATGATGATGGTGTGGTAAATCTAATAAGATCTCACGCCAGTCCATACCCATATTATTATTGGCATAAATGAGATCATCAGCAGGATAGATATCAGACATGCCTGGTACGATAATGCGGCAAGCGTAAACGTCTAAATGGTTGTAATCCATGATATAGACTTCTTTTTCTTCCGCATTAAAGATTGCCATCAAGTTTTCATATTCTTCTTGCGTTGAACCTGAGAAATCCCAATCAACAAACTCATAATCTGGCGTATTTTTGAATAAATCCCAAGAAATTAAACCGCTAGAATCAATAAAGTGTGTTTCAAGGTTAGCATGCTCCGCCACATCATCATTATTGAATGATGGAGGAGAGAAGACATCGAGATCTTTTAAGCTGCGACCTTGTAAAAGCTCCGTTACGGTACGCTCTAATGCCACTTGGAAATTTGGATGTGCACCAAAAGAAGCAAAGCACGTGCCATTATTTGGGTTAAGCAACACTACACAAATGACAGGATATTTGCCACCTAGTGACGCATCAAAGGCATAAATAGGGAAGCCTTCTTCCTCTAATTTTGCAATGGAAGCTTGAATAGATGGATAGCGATCCATCACGGATTTTGGAATTTCAGGAAGACTGATTGCTTCTGCAATAATGCGATTTTTTACGTAACGTTCAAAAACTTCTGAAAGCCCTTGCACTCGTGCTTCATTTTTGGTGTTACCGGCAGACATTCCGTTAGAGACGTATAAATTCGCAATGATACTTTGTGGAATATAGACGGTTTCTTGATCGGATTGGCGCACATAAGGCATCGCGACAATACCGCGATCGTAATTACCGGATTGCAGATCCACAAGCAATTCTGGGGTTAGCTCTTGGTTTGGATCGAAATAGTCCCATAAATAATCATCTAAAATCCCTTCTGGTAAAAGAGCTTCATCTTCAATTGGAAACCATTTTTCAGTGGGATAATGGACAAAATCACCGTTAGCAATCTCTTGTCCTAAATAGAAATCAGCAAAGAAATAGTTGGTGGAAAGTCGCTCGAAATATTCACCTAACGCAGACGCTAACGCGGCTTTTTTGCTCGCACCTTTACCGTTAGAAAAACATTGTGGGCAATCCTTATCACGAATATGTACAGACCAGACATTTGGCACAGGATTAAGCCAAGAGGCTTCTTCGATATTGAAACCAAGTGCGGTCAATTTTTGTTGAAATTTTGAAATACTGTCTTCAAGTGCGGCATCTTTGCCGGGAATAAATGTTTGTTCAGTCATAATTGTTCCTGTTATAAAAAGTTCCCGCATCATAGGGGAGTTTAATGGGCTAATCAAGCATAAAATTTATACGCTTTAGCTCTTGTTTTCCTTGATTTTTAAGGGTAAATTAGCTTGGCGCAGAAAGATATTTTCTGTGTAGGTAAAATTATAAACAAATCAATCAATTGGGAGATATTATGGCTCAAGGATTTTATGAATTAAAAGTGGCTAAAGACGGACAATTTATGTTCAACTTAAAAGCAGCAAACGGACAAGTTATTTTAACTAGCGAACTTTATAAAACCAAAGCATCAGCTGAAAACGGTATTGCTTCAGTGCAAAAAAATGGTGTGGATGCGAAAAACTTTGAATATCGCGTAGCGAAAAATGACAAACCTTACTTCATTTTAAAAGCGGCTAACCACCAAGAAATTGGCCGTAGCCAATATTATTCTTCTCAAGCTGCAGCAGAAAAAGGCGTTGAATCTGTAATGAATAATGCATCTTCTGCAGTAATCAAAGAAGTGACAGAATAATCATTCTGTTCTTATTTCTTTAAATGCACCTGCCGGCTCTAAAAACGCCGGCATTTTTGATCGCGCTTTCTCCGGATTCAGTGTTAAGGGATAGGTTCGTTTTTGGGCGACGATAACAATGATCGGAGAGCAGAGCGTAGTTTTTTCTTGTTTTATTGACAGTCTTTCTTCTGCAATCACATCAAAGTTTAATAACGATAGCCAATCTATGACTCGCCAAGTGGCATATTGTCGGAATTTAAAGTCACCTAATTTGGATTTGAAAAGTAATGGACTCATCGGATTAAATAATGTGATGAAAATCCAGCCGTCATCTTTTAAAACGCGATGTGCTTCACGCAATATTTGGTGAGGATCTTGCGCAAAATTTAAGGTGTTTGCTAATAAGCAAGCATCCATTTCTTTTTCAATAAAAGGCAAGGCTAAAGGGGATGCTTGAATTAAACTGTCACTTTCATTTAAAAGTGCGGTAGGAAAATGCGCGGTTTTTTCAGCTAACACAATTTGATGACGTAAAGGCAAGTCAAAGGCAATTTCGCCACTTAAGGCACCGACTTTCAGAATTTGATAGCCTAAAATTTTTGGTGTCCATTGGGCAAAATAATGTGTTAATACGTTACAATAGGCTTCACCTTGTGGTAACGCTTGCCAACTTTCAGGTGAAAGAAGTGGTTTGTGCCATTTGGCTTTCCAATTCAATGTTAATCCTATTTTCATAAGGTAATTTATGCTAGTTCCTATTCCTGCACTCAATGATAACTATATTTGGCTTTATAGACGAGAAAATTTCCCCGTAATTGTGATCGATATCCCAGAAATAATGCGTTTAATTCCGTACTTAGAGTCCCATAAGTTAGACGTAGAAGCGGTGTTATTAACCCATAATCACGATGATCATGTGCAAGGTGTCGCGGAGTTTAAGCAGTATTATCCTAATGTGCCTGTTTTCGGTCCCACAGAATGTGCAGACAAAGGTGCAACTAATATCGTGGATAGTGGCGTAATTAATACGGCACATTATCATATTGACGTTTTGCCAAGCGGTGGTCATACGGCAGGGCATGTCAGCTATTTGGTAGATGGACATCTATTTTGCGGCGATGCGTTATTTTCAGGTGGTTGTGGACGCGTGTTCACGGGAAATTTTGCTCAAATGTTTGAATCTATGCAACGTTTTAATCAATTACCGAATGAAACCGTGGTTTGCCCGGCTCATGAATATACGCTGGGTAATTTAGCTTTTGCGGAAACCATATTGGTGGATAAAAGTGCGGTCAAAAATCAACGTGTTTTAGTGGAACGTTATCGAGCTGAGGGTAAACCGAGTTTGCCAACAACAATTGGATTAGAGAAACAAATTAACCCGTTTTTACAAGCAAAAAATTTAGACGAATTTACACAATGGCGTTTAGCTAAAGATAAGTTTTAACTCGTTTTAGTTATTTGTTTGAGTTTTTTCTCTTGAAATTTGCTCAATTCTCAACAATTCATTAAAATAGCGAAACTTTTACTTTCTACTTAAGCCGCATATTCATAAAAGTGCGGTTGTTTTTATTAGGTTTTTATGACCCTTCTTGTTCTAGGCATTAATCATAAAACGGCTTCTGTCGCTGTTCGTGAGAAAGTCGCTTTTTCTGAAGAAAAGCGGCAGCTTGCCTTACAACAAATTCACCAACAAGATTTGGCAGAAAGTGCGGTTATTCTTTCTACCTGTAACCGTACAGAGATTTATCTTCACCATCGTCAAATTTCACCCCAAGAGTGTAAGCAATGGCAAACGAACTGTACAAATTGGTTTGCTAATATTCATCAGCTTTCTGTCGATGAATTAAATAAAAGTATTTACACCCATCAAAATCAACAAGCTGCGAATCATTTAATGCGAGTGGCCTGTGGTTTGGATTCATTAATTTTGGGTGAGCCGCAAATTTTAGGACAGGTGAAACAAGCTTTCCAAATCAGTGAAGATTATTATCAAGCGGCGAATATTCCGCTTTCAAGCACGCTTTCTCGTTTGTTCCAAAAAACCTTTGCTACGGCAAAACGTGTACGCACTGAAACTAATATTGGTGAAAGCGCTGTATCGGTGGCTTATGCAGCTTGTAGCTTGGCGCGTCAGATTTTTGAATCTTTACGTGAATTACAAATTTTGCTTGTTGGGGCAGGGGAAACCATTGAATTGGTGAGCCGTCATTTATTACGCCACGGTGTAAAAAAATTGATGATTGCTAACCGCACTTTATCTCGCGCTGAGCAGTTGGTCGAGACTTTAGCCTCCAATACGCCGATTGAGGTGTATTCTCTTGAAGAGTTGCAAACTCCACTAAATCAAGCGGATATTGTCATCAGCTCAACAGGCAGCCCGAATGTTTTAATCACTAAAGCGATGGCTGAAATTGCGGAAAAAGCACGTCAATTTAAACCAACTTTGATGGTGGATATTGCGGTGCCACGTGATATTGATGAAAACGTCTCGGAATTAGAAAGTGTGTATCATTACACCGTAGATGATTTGCAAGATATTATCCAACGTAATCTTTCTCAACGTGAGCAAGCATCAGAGCAAGCGCAAGACATCATTACACAAGAATGTACGGATTTCTTCGAGTGGTTGAAGGTTCATCAGTTCTCTAATTTGATTCGCCATTATCGTGATGAAGCGGAGAATACTCGCCAAGAATTACTCGAAAAAGCCTTACACCAAATTCAACAAGGTGAGAATGCTGAAAAAATTCTGCAAGAATTGAGTTATAAATTAACGAATAAACTCATTCATGCACCAACCCAAACCATGCAATCCATGATGAAATCCGGTAATGCGGAAGGCTTGCACGCCTTTTCAAATGCGTTGCATTTAACTCATCCTTTAAATGAAAAAAACGATTAGATTTTTGACCGCTCTTTTAGGTGGCTCATCGATATTGATGAGTGTGTCAGCCCTAGCTGAATATCGAACCTTTAATGATGGCAATATTACTTACGGGATTTTCCAAGCTAAACCTGAAGAAGTGCGGCTACATTGGAAAGATGCTGAAGGTAACGATTATCAAAGTTTAACGCGTCTCAAAAATGCTTTAGAGCCTAGCTATAACGTGAAAATGGTCATGAATGCGGGTATTTATAGCATGAATAACACGCCAGCGGGATTATGGATTGAGCATGGAAAAGAGCTCAATGCATTAAATACAAAATCAGGTAAAGGTAATTTCCATGTGCAGCCTAATGGGGTATTCGCCATTGCTGGAAATAAACCCTACATTTTAACAACCGCTGCGTATCAGAAAAGCAAACTCAAGCCAGACTTTGCGTTGCAATCAGGTCCGATGTTAATTATTCATGGAAAAATGAATCCGCAATTTCGAGCAAGCCTAGAAAGTTATCATAAACGTAATGCAGTGTGTTTGACGAAACAAAATGAATTACTTTTCTTGATGACGATAAAAGGTGAACCTAACCTTTATACCTTAAGCCAAGGTTTGCTGAAAATAGGTTGTCATGACGCCTTATATCTTGATGGAACCATTTCTAATTGGTATATTCCAGGACAATTTAGCTCTTTGCATTGGAAACGTTTTGTGGGAATGATCTCTGTTCTTGATGTGAACAAAAAATAGCAAAAGCGTTTTATTTATAATCAACTAAATCAAAAAATCCGTTTTTTGCAAAAAAATGATTGACGAGAATAGGTCAAATCAGGATAATACGCCCCGCAAAGCCGATAAGGTAAAGCAAATGATGGCTACATAGCTCAGTTGGTTAGAGCACAACACTCATAATGTTGGGGTCGCAAGTTCGAATCTCGCTGTAGCCACCAAATTTGCGGGACTGGCGAAATTGGTAGACGCACCAGATTTAGGTTCTGGCGCCGAGAGGTGTGTGGGTTCAAGTCCCTCGTCCCGCACCATTTATCAGCTTGCAGTCAAATAGTAGTTGGGGTATCGCCAAGCGGTAAGGCACCGGGTTTTGATCTCGGCATCCCTAGGTTCGAATCCTAGTACCCCAGCCATCTTATTTT
>NZ_CALJRX010000005.1 GCF_937976265.1 uncultured Haemophilus sp. | reverse complement strand
TGCACCAGGTAAAAAACGTGGTTATGTGATTTTACCTGTGGTGATCCCCGCAGGGATTGAACCAGATAAAGCCCTTGAGAAAAATGAAAATTACAAAGTAGTTTGGCAAGTATTGAATGCATTGCGTGCACACGATGACCGCTTTGATGCAATGATCAATAAAATGGAATTTGACGGTGCGGCAAAAGATAAAATTGAAGTGGTTTCTGTTGTTAGTCAAGTTTTAGCGAAGCAAAAACAAAAACCAACAAAAGTGAAAAAAGCCTCTGGTAAAGGCGAGAAAACTATTGGTAACCGTGATAACAGTTCCTTTAATGGTGAAACTCAGCTTGAAATGGAATTTGAAATCGGTGAAATTGAACGAGCATTAACCGCTAAAATTGTGAAAAAATGCGGCAATCGTACTCATTGGGAAGATTGGGCGAATGATGTGGCAAAAATTGCTAATACACATATCGAACGCATAAATACCATTTTAGCCAATCCACAAAACACCCAAGAGCGGTCAGTTTTTAATGCGTTTTTAAATGAATTACGTGATGATTTAAATAATGCCATAACTGAAAATGAAGCGGTGGAAATGTTGGCACAGCATTTAATCACTAAACCTGTATTTGATGCGCTATTCGCTAACGATAACTTTACCCAACACAATCCTATGTCTCAGGCGATGCAAAAAGTGGTGGATATTTTCGAGCAAAAAAATCTAGCAACTGAAACTAAACAACTCAAAGAGTTCTATGAAAGCATCCAGTTTAGAGTGAAAAACATTCAATCGCCAGAAGGTAAGCAAAAAATCATTAAAGAGCTTTATGATAGCTTCTTTAACAAAGCCTTCCCGAAAATGGCTGAACGTTTAGGCATTGTTTACACGCCGGTGGAAGTAGTAGATTTTATTATCCGCTCAGTAGAAGATGTGTTGAATAATGAATTTAATGCTTCTCTTGCCGATAAAGGCGTGCAAATTATCGATCCATTTACAGGAACGGGAACCTTCATCACTCGCTTGTTGCAAAGTGGCATTATTCCACCTGAAAAATTGCCACAAAAATATAGCGAAATTCACGCTAATGAAATTGTGTTACTCGCCTACTACATCGCTGCTATTAATATTGAATCAGTCTATCACGCCTTGCTGGCTGAATATTCTGCAAGTACACAAGAAAATTCTACAACTTACCAGCCATTTGAAGGTATTTGCTTAACTGACACCTTCCAAATGTATGAAAAAGAAGACCTAGTCGATGAAATTTTGCAAGTGAATAGCAACCGCCGAAAACGCCAAAAGGCGCTGGATATTCAAGTGATTATTGGGAATCCACCGTATTCTGCAGGGCAAGAATCCGCTAATGATAATAATGCTAATATTGCTTATCAGCATTTAGATCAACGTATTGAAGAAAGTTATGATAAATATTCAACAGCCAATTTAACCACTTCATTATATGATAGTTATATTCGTGCAATTCGCTGGGCTTCAGATCGTATCGAAAACAATGGTGTGATTGGTTTTGTTACCAATG
>NZ_CALJRX010000004.1 GCF_937976265.1 uncultured Haemophilus sp. | reverse complement strand
AATACCTTGACGATAGTGATAGAGAATGATTTTTTTAAATAAATCACTTGGTTGAATTTCTTCAATTAAAGCTTCAATCTCTTCAAAGGCGGGATGCGTTATTCTCACCCCTTTTTTCTTAAAATCTGCTTTGACAGCGTTATCTAAAGCCGATTGTGTAAATTTTTTTACTAATGTTTCATTTAAGGTGATATCTGCTCTATTTTTTGCCCATGAGGTGACTTCATCCACAAAAGATAAAATCGTTTTACTTGAATATGTTTTACCATTTAAACAAGATTTCTCTTTTTTCACGACTTCTTCATCAAAAAGATCGCGAATTTCAACCGCACTTTCTAACCAAGTATCTTTAATCTTTTCAATAATTTCCGCATTTTTAGTGATATCTTTTTGCAAAAATTCTTTTAATGACAGTTCTAATAGTTCTGGTTTATCCAGTTGTATAGAAAAATCATTCCCAATATTTGAACCTAAATCATTCAATACCTCTTCTGGCGACTTTAATTCTTTTGAGATAAATGCAGCCAAATGGAAAGGCAAATCATAAAAATGCTCCCGCCAAAATTCATTTGCAAATTGTTTGAGTAAATCAGACTGATCTTTGAGAAGTTTTAAATTGAAATGCACGCCTGAATTAAAAGCATGTTGCATCAGCATTCGGCGACAAAAACCGTGAATGGTATAAATGGAGGCTAAATCTAAATTTTGTTCGGCCAACTTTAAGCGACGAAGTGCGGTCGGAATATCTTCTAAATAAGGCAATAATTCCGCTAAAAATTGATGTTCTCCAGTAAAAATCGCCTTATCTTTTGTCTCATAATATTCAGAAAAAACCGAAATTGCCGCCGTTAAACGTTCCCGAATTTTGCGTTTTAAATCTTCCGTCGCCATTTCAGTAAAGGTTACGACCAAAATCTCTTCCACATTCAACGGACGAGAAAAACAATTCTCACCAGCCTGTAAAAGTAAACGAAGATAGATAGAACCAATGGTATAGGTTTTCCCTGTACCTGCAGAGGCTTCAATTAAATTGACTTGATTTAAGGGTAACGAAATGGCATTAAGTGCGGTTGATTTTTGGCTCATTTTTTTATTTTTTTGGAAACATTAGTGTGTTCTTATTGTAGAGGAATTTCCATAGAAATTCATTTAGTTATTATTTATTTCTTGTATAATTTGGAGCATTTATATCTTAATAATGACACAAAATATTCTGAGGATTTTATGGCAGCAGCAATTCAACAACGCGCAGAACTTCAACGCCGCATTTGGCAAATCGCTAATGATGTACGCGGTTCTGTCGATGGTTGGGATTTTAAACAGTATGTTTTAGGTACGCTTTTCTATCGTTTTATCAGTGAAAATTTTGCTAATCACATGAAAAATGGAGATGAGAGCATTAATTATGCAACTTTATCTGACAATATCATCACGCCAGAAATTAAAGCGGATGCCATAAAAACCAAAGGTTACTTTATTTACCCAAGCCAATTATTTAAAAATGTCGTGGCGAATGCCAACAGCAATCCAAATCTCAATACGGAATTAAAACAAATCTTTAACGATATCGAAAACTCCGCCATAGGCTACCCTTCCGAACAGGATATCAAAGGCTTATTTGCTGATTTTGATACCACTAGCAACCGCTTAGGCAATACCGTTGCCGATAAAAACAGCCGTCTAGCCGCCGTATTAAAAGGCGTTGCCGAGTTAGATTTTGGTGACTTTGAAGATAATCATATTGATTTATTCGGTGATGCTTACGAATTTTTAATTTCCAACTATGCTGCTAATGCCGGTAAATCAGGTGGCGAGTTCTTTACGCCGCAATGCGTTTCCAAGCTAATTGCTCGACTGGCTTTATATGGACAAGACAAGGTCAATAAAATCTACGACCCTGCAGCCGGTTCGGGTTCCTTATTATTACAAGCGAAAAAACAATTTGATGAACACATCATTGAAGAAGGGTTCTTCGGGCAGGAAATCAATCACACCACTTACAACCTTGCCCGTATGAACATGTTTTTGCATAACATCAACTACGACAAGTTTAATATCGCCCTTGGCAACACCTTAATGAATCCGCAATTTGGTGATGATAAACCCTTCGATGCTATCGTTTCTAACCCACCTTACTCCGTAAAATGGATTGGCTCGGACGATCCGACGCTAATTAACGATGAACGCTTTGCCCCTGCCGGCGTGCTTGCACCAAAATCCAAAGCGGACTTTGCCTTTATTTTGCATGCGTTAAGTTATCTTTCAGCAAAAGGCCGCGCGGCGATTGTCTCCTTCCCCGGCATTTTTTATCGCGGCGGTGCGGAACAAAAAATTCGTCAGTATTTGGTGGATAATAACTATGTAGAAACGGTGATTGCGCTTGCGCCAAATCTCTTTTTCGGCACCAGTATTGCGGTGAATATTTTGGTGCTTTCCAAACATAAACCCGATACCCAAACCCAATTTATTGATGCCAGCGGTTTATTTAAATCCGCCACCAATAACAATATTTTGGAAGAGGAACATATTGAGCAAATTCTCAAACTGTTTGCCGATAAAGAAGATGTGCCGCATTTAGCTAAATCCGTATCCTTTGAAGAAATCGTTAACAATGAATACAACCTTGCGGTAAGTTCTTATGTGGAACAAAAAGACACCCGAGAAGTGATTGATATAGATGAGCTCAATGCGCAAATTCGTGAAACTGTTGCTAATATCGACCGCTTGCGTGCAGAAATTGACAAGATTGTGGCGGAGATTGAGGGATAAAAACACCATGAAAAACAACCGCACTTTTTTAGAAAAATTATTAGATGGGGCTGAGGTTGAGTGGAAGCCTTTAATTAAAGTAGCATCTTTGACAAGAGGGAGAGTTATATCAAAGGAGTATTTAGCTAATAATTTAGGAGATTATCCGGTATATAGTTCTCAAACTGTAAATAATGGTGAAATTG
>NZ_CALJRX010000003.1 GCF_937976265.1 uncultured Haemophilus sp. | reverse complement strand
TCATGGCTCATGGTACTCCAGATCCTTCCAACGCTTACTATGCAGTTATCCAAGACCGCATTGAAGAAGCTGGTTTGAAATAAGTTTAATTTGCTATGCAATATAGGGCGTGTAATACACGCCCTTCTGTTATTTACTCTACTTACTCTACACTGATATTTTCAAAGGATTTTTCTGTGTCTAATCGCCCACCTCGCTGGCTTGTTGCCTTAATCGTGCTGATTAGTTTGCCATTATTGCTCCCTTTTTTATATGTTATTGAGCGAGCTGCAGATGTCGGATTGGCTCGCAGTATTGAGTTACTTTGGCGCCCAAGAATGTGGGAATTGCTTAGTAATACCCTACTTTTAATGGTATTTGTCACGCTTTTTGCCATTATTCTCGGTACACTATGTGCGTTTTTATTAGAACGTTATCGCTTTTGGGGAAAAGGCTTTTTCCAAGTTGCCATGACGCTTCCGCTTTGTATTCCGGCTTTTGTCAGCTGTTTTACGTGGATCAGTCTCACCTTCAGAGTGGAAGGCTTGTGGGGAACTATCGGTATTATGACGCTGAGTTCTTTCCCACTTGCTTATCTCCCTGTCGCGGCAACCTTAAAAAGACTCGACCGCTCTTTAGAAGAAGTGAGCCTTTCGCTGGCTAAAAGCTATGCTTACACATTTTGGCATGCGATTTTTCCGCAACTCAAACCCGCCATCGGAAGCAGCGTATTATTAATTGCGCTTCATATGTTGGTAGAGTTTGGGGCAGTTTCTATTTTAAATTATCAAACCTTTACTACCGCTATTTTCCAAGAATATGAAATGGCCTTTAATAACAACACCGCCGCCTTACTCTCTGGCGTGTTAATGGTCATTTGTATCCTTGTTGTGATGGGCGAAATTCGTTTTAGAGGCACGCAAACACTCTATCAAAGTGGCAAAGGCGTAATACGCCCCTATCCATTAAAAACGCTCTCTGTTGGAAAACAAATTTTAGTTGTGAGCTTTTTCATGACCATTTTTGTGCTCAGTATTGGTGTGCCGATTACTATGCTGATTTATTGGCTAACCGTGGGAAGTTCCATTGAAAGTGCGGTCGATTTTGGGGAATTTTTTACTGCCTTTACAAACTCACTCACCATATCAACACTGGGGGCAGCTCTCACGGTTATTTGTGCCTTACCATTGGTATGGGCGGCAGTGCGCTACCGCAGTAAATTGACGGTTTGGCTTGATCGAATTCCTTATCTACTTCATGCTGTGCCAGGGCTTGTTATCGCATTATCGTTAGTCTTCTTTACCATCAACTATGCGTATTCGCTTTATCAAACCTTTGCCATGGTTATAGTTGCCTACTTTATGCTTTATCTTCCAATGGCACAAACGACCTTGCGTAGTTCGCTTGAACAAATGTCTAGCAACATTGAAAAGGTAGGACAAAGCTTAGGGCGTAGCAACTTTTATATTTTCCGTACCTTGGTCATTCCAGCCATGTTACCTGGGATTGCTGCTGCGTTTGCTTTAGTGTTTTTAAACTTAATGAAAGAGCTCACCGCAACCCTATTACTGACCCCAAATGACATTAAAACGCTTTCAACCGCCGTATGGGAATACACCTCTGATGCACAATATGCGGCAGCAACGCCTTATGCCATTATGTTAGTGCTATTTTCAGGGATTCCTGTATTTTTACTGAAACGATACGGTTTTAAATAACGAGAAGATAAAAATGACAACATTACTCGACATTAAAAATTTAAATAAATCCTTTAATGGGCAACAAGTTTTACACAATATCTCGCTACAATTAGAGAAAGGGGAAATTTTGTTTCTTCTTGGCGCATCAGGTTGTGGAAAAACCACCTTATTGCGTAGCATTGCTGGTTTTGAACAACCAACAAGCGGTGAGATTTGGTTAAAGAATCAACCTATTTTTAACGAAAATATCAATGTGCCAACCCAGCAACGCAAATTAGGCTATGTGGTCCAAGAAGGCGTGTTATTTCCGCATTTAAGTGTTTACCGCAACATTGCTTATGGCTTAGGTGATGGCAAAGGGAAAACGGAAGAGGAAAAACAACGCATCGAAGAAGTAATGAAACTGACGGGCATTAGCAGCCTAGAGGATCGTTTTCCTCATCAGCTTTCCGGTGGCCAACAGCAACGTGTCGCACTTGCTCGAGCACTTGCACCTAGCCCTGAATTAATCCTGTTTGATGAACCATTCAGCGCATTAGATGAGCATCTAAGAAATCAAATTCGTTACGATATGTTACAGGTGTTAAGAGAAAGTGGTTCATCAGCCATATTTGTGACCCATGATCGTGATGAAGCACTCTGTTATGCAGACAAAATTGCAGTGATTCAAGAAGGGAGAATCCTTCAAATTGCGACACCTAAAACGCTGTATTGGTCACCGCAACATTTATCCATCGCAACATTTATCGGAGAAAGTATTATTTTCTCTGCAACATTAAAAAATGATGGCATCGCGACCTGTCAATTAGGTGAAATTGCCGTCGAAAATAAAGGAAATGGCCATACGCAAGGCAAAGTTCTATTTCGTCCAGAGCAATTCTCTCTTGCCAAAAAAATCCAAGATCCGATCGCTTCTTTCCAAGGTGAGATTAAACGGATTGAATCAAGAGGACGAGCTATTAATCTTTGTATTGATGTTGGCGGCTATGAATTTAATCTTAATGAAGATCTCATTAATCATTACCAAATTGGAGAACAAGTCACCCTGTATTTATATGGGAAAGGGGTTTTCTATAATAATTAAAAAAGGCGGAACGCATTGTTCCGCCCTTTTTAATATGATTAATGACCAAGTGCTTTTCGCATCTTAATGTTGAGCATTTCCACCACTGCGGAGAAGCCCATTGCAAAGTAAATGTAGCCTTTCGGAATATGAATATCCAAGCTTTCGGCAATTAAACTTACGCCTACTAAAATTAAGAATGCTAAGGCTAAAATCTTCAATGTTGGATGGGTATCAACAAAATCACCAATTGGTTTCGCCGCAAACATCATCACTCCAACTGCAATCATAATTGCCAAGATCATCACTGGAAGGT
>NZ_CALJRX010000002.1 GCF_937976265.1 uncultured Haemophilus sp. | reverse complement strand
TTTTGAAAAACTTGTGCATTGGTGTGTAAATAGAAGTAACCAATTTTTTTAGTACTATCTAGTTTTTTGAATTCATTAAATACGTTTTCTAAGCGGTTAAGAAAAATGTTCCAATTTAATCTATTGAAATAGCTTTCTTTACGTCTAGTGGTAATTTTTTTAGAGATTTTAGCAACAAAATGTTTCACAATACTCTCCCGTTTGATGTTTTAATATATTGGGTAATATTCTGTTCAGGGGTTAGTGGTATAACTAGGCTAATTTCTTTTGATTTAACTATGGTTGTTAACCGAGTTCGCTTAGAGTAAATTGAGATAAGCCATCGTTGGCCATAGAAATAATTACATTGTTATCAGACATGTTTTATTTTCTCCATTGAAACCCCAAACACCTCTGCATATCTTCCCAACACCTTATTCGACAATTTAGCAAACACGCTTGGTTTAAAATGTCGCTTAATTTGCCACTGCCAAAGCCCTGTTGTTTGAGCAAGTGTTGGCAGGTCAAAACGATAACGATACATATAATAAAAGAGCGGTGATTTTTCACCGCGTTTTACCGCATCTAAGGCTTCATTTGTCAGTTGGTTAAATTCTTCGACCGCTTGTTCGGTGACAAATGCTTCCGTATCCCAACCTGTCGTTGTGCCAGGTTTATAATGACCATTTTGAGTGGCATAAATGACTTTCTTTTGCCCACGAAAAATTTTACTGTCGTCTTGTGGGATTTCATTAATGTCCATTCACGACCTCAAGCAACATAAAACAAGAGGAGAAACGACCGCTCTCTGGAATGTAACACAATACTTTTTGCCCATTTTGGAGCGGGAATTTCTCTAGAAATTCTTGCAAAATGATATAAATAGATGCAGAGCCTGTATTCCCTTTACTTTCAAGATTCGTGAACCATTTTTCTTGTGGGATCTCAAAATTAATATTTTTTAGACCATCTAATAATTTATCTCGGAAAAAGCCTGAAGAATAATGAGGTAAGAAATAATCAATCTCGTCTGCTTTTAAATCATATTTATCAATTAATCGTAATAACGCATTTTCAACCGTGCAGTGCACAATATTTTCATTGAGTAATTTGACATCTTGCTTAACAGCCATCAGGCTGCGCGCTTCACGCTCTTCTTTAGTGACGTTTTTCCAACTTACAAATTGTCCATCACGAATTTCTGCACCCGCATACATACAAACAGGCATTTCGTTAGCGTAAGAAATGAGATCAATCCAGTGGATCTTTAGACTGAGTCCGTGTTGATTTGGTTGATTACTTAATTGTATGGCACCAGCACCGTCAGAAAGCATCCAACGTAGGAAATCTTTTTCAAAACCAATTTCCGGCTTGGCTTCATCTAATTGTCGTTGCTCAATTTCTGCTTGAAAATGTTCACCACGCATGATGGCAGATGCCGCTTCAGATGCAACGGCAATTGAACCTTGATGTTCACCAGTTCGCACTGCATTGTAAGCATGCTTCATTGCTGCCATACCCGCTACACAAACGCCAGCGGCTGTTAGGACTTCATAAGGTGGCGCATTGGGAATTAAACCATGCACCATGACACCTTGTCCCGGCATAATTTGATCGGGGTAAGAAGTACCACATGCCAAGCAACTCACATCATTGACATTCATTCCTTGACGGATTAAATCATTGATAGCCTCCACTGCTAGTTCAGTGCTAGTATGTGTTGTTTCTCGATTTTCCGGATTAATCGCATAATGACGCGTTTTTATCGCATTAGAACGTAAGATCATTTTACGTACGCGGGATGGGGTATTACCAATCATACCGAGTACTTGTTCCATTTGATCATTTGTTACAGGTTCATTTGGTAAAAATGCAGCAACTCGATTAATATAAACATCATGTAGTGAAGTCAAAATTATTCCCCTGAAGGTTCAGCAAAGTAGCGCTTCTGGTGCGCCAGTTTTTCTTTTAATAATGGTTTTAATAGGCGTTTTACCACGGCTGAAAGTGGTACAACAGTGAGAATTAGTATAATCAAAAATACGATATAAAAATAGAGTACGGCTTGACGAAAAACAGGCGAAATTTGACCGCACTTTAACAGCAATTTTCCCCAGATATAAAAACTACGATGACCGACTTTTTCACTCATCATTAATTTTTCATCAATTTTGACGGCACCCATATTTTGGAAAAGTGATTTATCCAAAGGTCGATTTTCGTTCAGAACTTCAACTAAACGACGCCCAAAACGTTGCATATCTTGCATATCTGCATCACTAATTCCTGCGCTAGGCAGCCATGAAAAATAACGTTTTTTTCCACTAAACATCCATGCAGGAGTCGTAATAAAGCTTGCCCAAGCATTGGATTGATCGGTTTTAACTACATTGCCAATTAAATTAGCTCCAAGTGCGGTCAGCATTTTTTTCATTTTTTCTTGTGCCATCAACCACATATTACGGCAGCCAATCAGTGTAATCACAGGCGTGTTTTTCAAGATTTTAGCCTGTTCAGATTGTAAAAATGCGGTGATAGGTTGTGAAGGTGATAGAAACCACACGCTGTAAGCGATGATGACTAAATCATATTTTTCGCGTTGTAATATTGGCGTTTCAATCGGTGCGGGTTTGAGATGAACCGATTCTGGAAATTGATTAAAAAAGGGAATAAATTTCCAAGGGAAAGTATAGGGTTTAATCGGTTTAATTTGGCATTCGTCAATGACAATATTTTCTTGCTGCTTCAATGGTTGAAGAAAATGTTGAGTCAGCTCATTCAACTGCCCTGTTTGTGAATAAGAAATAACTAAAATGTGCTTTTGAGATTGAGACATAATTAAACGTAAAATGTAATTTAGCGCGCCATTATATATGATTTAATGCTTAATTTATAGCCTGTTTAAAGGCGCTATCTAGAACAGTTTTAGTTGAAAATAAAAGTAAGCATCATGCTTAAAAGGTTAGTTTAGTTGCGACTTTAGAGGTGAGAGTTATCTAAACGTAAAAATCCCTTAAAAACCGACCGCACTTTTGCGCTTCTTAAAATAAATTCCCGCTAAAGGTTGAAACATAGGG
>NZ_CALJRX010000001.1 GCF_937976265.1 uncultured Haemophilus sp. | reverse complement strand
AAGTGAAGCTAATATTGAACCAATTTTACTTTGCCAAGTATCCTCTAATTCACCGTAAATTTCAGAACTAGTTTGTAGTATTTCGCCTCGTTCTGTGTGAATACTATCGATGTAGCGAAAACGAGATACTTTGATATTTTTAGCAACCATTGCCAGATCGTTACGCATTAAATCCACAATGGTGTAATGCTCTCGTTGTTCTTTTTCATCATTCAACAACGTGGCTTTGGCGTTAGGTTGCCTTGCATCAATCGTTCCTTTCATTGGATATGTGTAAATCTTGTTTTGTTTAATTTGCACAAAAGATTCTGGTGAAAAGCATACAAATTGATCTTCAAAAAGCAATTTATATGGCGCGTTGACCAAATGAAAAATCTGTCTTAAATCTGCATTTAATTGAATTTCAGTTGGATAAGTAAGATTGAGCAAATAGGAATTACCTTTTTGTAATTCTTGTTGAACAAGCTTAAATCCTTCTTCATATTCATTACATGAAATGGGCTTCTTATCAATGATAGACAACGCAAAGCGCGGTTGATTTTCAGTGATGTTTTTTACGCCTTGAATATCCCAAAGAAGTCCTTTTTTAAAGCTCTCATCAAGAGAATAAATCAGCGGTTTCTTCTGCTCAAAATCAATTAAGAAGAAAAAAGGTTGGCGTAATGAGCCATAAGCATTAGCTTGATGGATAAATGTTTGCATAGCTTGTGGATAAAAAAATAAAAAGGATTTTAACGCAGAATCGTTATAATGTTGAAATGAATTTAGTCTCCGAATTATGGCACTAACCCGTATGAAAAAAATTTTAGTTATCAATAACCATGATTCTTTTACTTATAATTTAGTGGATCTTATTCGCCAATTACAGGTGAGTTTTGATGTGGTAAGTGTTGAAGATTTATCATTAGAGCTAATAGAGAATTATACGCATATTTTAATTTCTCCAGGACCCGACGTTCCAAGTGTATACCCACAATTATTTGCGATACTAGAACGGTTTTATCAAACAAAATCCATTTTAGGTGTTTGCTTAGGACATCAAACCCTTTGCGAATTCTTTGGCGGAGAACTTTATAACCTACCAGCAGTACGTCATGGTCAGAAACGGCGCTTAAAAGTGCGGTCAAATTCAGGTTTATTTTTAGAGCTTCCTGCCGAAATTGAGATTGGTCTTTATCACTCATGGGCGATAAAAAGTGAAAGTATGCCAGAGATATTAGAAATTACAGCCGTTTGTGATGATGAAATTGTGATGGCAACACAACACAAAAATTTACCTATTTTTTCAGTGCAATTTCATCCCGAATCTTATATGTCAGAATTCGGTGAACTAATGCTACAAAATTGGTTAAATTTCAAAAACACTTGATGGAAATGCTTGCTTATTAGCCAAAAAAGCGTATTATAGACGTCTATACGTCAATACATCCAAAAGAAGAGAACTTATGTCTAGCTATTTATTTACTTCTGAATCAGTTTCAGAAGGACATCCAGATAAAATTGCCGATCAAATTTCTGATGCGGTACTTGATGAAATTTTAAAACAAGATCCTAAAGCTCGTGTGGCTTGCGAAACCTATGTTAAAACAGGGATGGCGTTAGTGGGTGGTGAAATTACTACGTCAGCATGGGTTGATATTGAAAACCTTACTCGCCAAGTGATTTGTGATATTGGCTATAAACACTCAGAAATGGGGTTTGATGGCAATTCTTGTGCGGTATTAAATGCGATTGGCAAACAATCATCGGATATTAATCAAGGTGTAGATCGTGAGAATCCATTGGATCAAGGTGCGGGTGACCAAGGGATTATGTTTGGTTATGCGACAAATGAAACAGAAGTCTTGATGCCTGCAGCGATTACTTATGCGCATCGTTTAATGGAAAAACAAGCAGAAGTGCGTAAAAGTGGAAAACTAGCCTGGTTACGTCCTGATGCGAAAAGCCAAGTCACTTTAAAATACGAAGATAATAAAATCGTGGGTGTGGATGCGGTAGTGCTTTCTACACAACACAGTGAAGAAGTCTCACAAAAAGAAATTTATGAAGGCGTAATGGAAGAAATCATCAAGCCAATTTTGCCAAGTGAATGGTTATCTCAACAAACAAAATATTTCATTAACCCGACCGGTCGTTTTGTAATTGGTGGGCCAATGGGTGACTGTGGTTTAACGGGTCGTAAAATCATTGTCGATACATACGGTGGCGCGGCTCGTCATGGTGGTGGTGC